>JAGRHW010000036.1 GCA_020444765.1 Gammaproteobacteria bacterium
TCCAGAACGATAGCCAGGGATTGTTGCAACCCGTCACCGTCGTCGGCCGACAGTAAATCCTGCAACATCTCGTCGACGGCCTGTCGGTAAAGTGCATCGGAGTTGTCATCGACCTGCGGCATGGCACCGAATTTCGACAACACCGGCATTTGCCGGACCAGTCCGGCACAGAAGGCGTCGATTGT
The DNA here is from genome assembly GCA_020444765.1 of Gammaproteobacteria bacterium. Next base: position 186 of record JAGRHW010000036.1, read on the forward strand.
CTGAACCCGCAGGCGTGCCGGATTTTCCAGCAGATTCCAGCCGCACTCCCTGTCGCGACGGTTGGCCGCACTTGATAACTCATAGCCTTCTTTTTCAAAGGCATCCTGCGGCTCGTCCATCACCGACGAGGACTCCAGCGCCTCAAGAATCCGCAGGCGCATCTCGGCCGCAGCTTTTTTGGTAAAAGTGATGGCAAGAATTTCTTCAGGGTTGTCGACGCCCGCCAACAAGGCAAGATAGCGCCGCGTCAGCAACTCGGTCTTACCGGCGCCGGCGGGCGCCTGCACGATAAACGACTGTCGCGTATCCAGCGCTCTGCGTCTTTGCGGCAGATCCGCCGGCGGCTGTTTGTCACTCATGGCTGCTCTCCCGGCGACTTCTTGTCATCCTCGTCAACGGCCACATCGGCGATGCGGCAAACCGGCGTCAGCGCGCACCACTGACAAGCGCCTTTTTTCGGTGTGACTGACGCCAGCCCCTGGCGGATCTCGCCGGCCAGCGCGGCGATATGGGTGCGCCACTGTTCCAGCGCCTCGTCCCAGTCGACGTTTTCCCTGCCACGGCCGCCTGGCGTTTTCGGTCTTTGCGGCAAACCGACACCCGGCAGCAAATCCTCTCTGTCGGCAAAACCCCGGAAGCACAGCTCGCGTTTTGTCAGCACCGCATAGGAAATCGCCGCCACGGGCCGTTCGTCGCTGAGGGCATAAATCGGCAGTTGCGGTTCGTCGGGTCGCTCTTCCATCCAGCTCGCGGGTTTTTGTCTGGAGCCACTCTTGTAATCGATGATAACCCGCCGCTGACTGCCGTCGTCAGCGCTGACCGTGTCGATACGATCGATTATCATATTGATCTTCAGGCCTTCGAAGAGCAGCTCGCGGACCTCTTCGGTCGACTCGTTGACGAATGGCTGACGGCTTTTTTCAAAATCAAGCCATTCACGGACGATTGCCAGCAAGCGGTTTTTTTCGAAATAGCCGAGCCCCGGCAGGCTGCTGAAACCCTGCATGACCTGCTCGACGGTTTCTTCAATTCGCTGCTCAAGCGCCTCGTCGCTCATGCCCAGCAAGGTTTGCTGATCGCGTGTCAGCTTCCAGAATGCTTCCAGCACGCCGTGAATCAGATTACCCCGATCGCGGGGATCAACTTGCATTTCAGCCAGTTCAAGCCCATCCGTCAGCAGCCGGTAGCGGACAAAGGCGCGAAACGGGCAGGCCGCTTGTGCAGCCAGCAGGCCGCTGCCGCCATGCACATGCTCGCCGTCGGCAACCGGCGGCCCGAAATCATCCTGCAGGGTCTCAAGCCCCGCCGTATCCACCGACGGTTTTTTCCACAACCAGGGCTGAACATCCAGTTCAGGCAGATCCGCCAGGGCGTGAGCCGGACGCAGGGTATTTTCATCGCGCATCGCCACGTGGCTGAAAATCACACGCCCGGCGATGCTTTTTAACTGCGTCATCGTGTACTGCGCGAATTCCAGCTCCCGGGCCGGCGACGCATGCGGTGCGCCGACATCGCGTTGCCAGGCCAGCGGCAGGTAGGGATTCGGCGTCCCCGCAACAGGCCACTTCTGGTTATCCATCGAGCAGATCAAGGCAGCATCGAACGACAAGCCTGTCACCTCCATCAATCCCAGAACCTGTACCGGTGTGTCGGCACCTTGCGCCTGAAATGTCGTTTGAGTCATGATTTGCCGCAACATGGCCAGCGCCTGTCCGGCGGTCGAGGCATCAGTAAAAGCATCGAGCGCCGCAATGCCACCAAGCACACTTCTGACCGCCTCGGCCTGTTGATACTCCTCACTGTCCAGGCTGCGTTCGCCGGGCCAGCCGGCGCTGTCGAGAACTTTGCCAAAGCGCTGCGACCAGACTGACATCGGCTGTTTACCGCTCAGATCCACACCGGCTATTTTGCCAAGCGCCCTGGATAAACCCGGCAGGGATTTGCGGGCCTCACTGCGCAAAACCGCAAGCCCGGTGCTGAGCCGCTGACGGGTCGAGGCCGCGGCGTCATATTCGGCTCGCCGGTCCTTCTCCTGCTCGCCAGACGCCAGATAGGTGGATAGCAGAAGACGGGTCAACTCGTTGGTCGATAAAGGCCGGAGCGCCAGCTCAAGCAACAGCAGCGCGGTTTCGGCCAGCGGCGTCAAGGCCAGCGGCATTCCCAGACTGGTATTCCATGGCCGGACCGCTTGTTCGACCTGATCCGGCCGGTAGCCCGGATAAAAACTGCGTGAAAAGCAGTACTCCAAAGCGGTTTTTCGTTCCTGCAAGTCCGGCACAATCACCGCCAGTCGCCAGTCGGGGTGTTGCTCCAGCGTCAGGCGCGCCCAGCGCGCAGCCATCTGCAACTCGGATTTGTCATCCGGCGGCGATACGCGAGACAACGTGGAACCGGTCTGAACTTCGCCAGTAAAACGGTCAATCCTTATACCGCTTTCACGCAAACCGTCGAGAAACACCTGTTGCTGCGGCGTCAGTTCATAAAATCCGGTGAGAATAATATGCTGTGGCCAGACGACTGCCGCTCTTGTTTGCGGATCGCCAAGATAATCGGCCAGCATGGTCTGGTCGATCAGACCGCGTGAGGAGCAGTGTTTACGGTAACCCTCCGCCCAGGCGATAAACTGGCGCTGGTCGAGCGACATGGGCGCGCGCCAGTGGTCGAAACCGAAACGCCAGGCGCAGGCAATCGCCCAGGCTTTTTGCACCGAGCGGGCGGTCGCAGGCAGGTTGAGTGTCGGATAATTGTCCCCGGTTTCGCCAAGAATCTGCTGCCAGATCATGAGTTGCTGGGAATCGTTGAGTAAGCTCAGAGGCGAGTCCTGCCTGGCCTGAAGTTCACGAAACACGCCTTGCAGCCAGGCTTCGAACGGCAGGATACCGGCACTTGGCCAGACCTTGTCGCCCCTCGCCTGGCGCTCATGGTCATAGGCTTTTTTATAATGCCGGGCCAGGCGGTTATTGGCTGTCAGCAGCACTGCGCCCTGATCCAGTGCGCGATAAAGATCGTTTACTTGCAAACCGGCCCCTCTTCGATTGATCCGCCTTTCGGCTTACTGACATCGAATGATAACAAAGCGTACCAGCCGGCGTGCTATATACTTAACAGGCAAGTCTCTGATCGGCATGAAAATTTCATAGCCGTCACTGTAAAACAGGACTGATCATAGAGGACAACAATGGCAAACAAGGCAATCCTGGTCACTGGCGGTGCCGGTTATATCGGCAGTCATGTGGTCAAGCAGCTCGGTGAACGTGGCGAGAAAATAGTCGTACTGGACGACCTCTCGACGGGTTTCGAGGAATCGGTGCTTTACGGCGAACTGGTGGTCGGCAAAACCAGCGACCAGGAGCTGGTGGCGAACATCATCGATGAACACAACGTCGATACGGTGATGCACTTTGCGGCGCACACAATCGTGCCGGAGTCGGTAGAAAATCCGCTGAAATATTACGGTAACAATACCTGCAGCACCCGCTCCCTGCTGGAAGTCTGCCAGAATAAGGGTGTTGCGCATTTTATTTTTTCATCGACGGCAGCGACCTACGGCGAACCGCAAAGCGGCGTTTGCGGGGAGGATTCCCCGGTTGCGCCGATCAACGCCTACGGCATGTCCAAGCTGATGTCGGAATACATGTTGCGCGATCTCAGCAAGGCCAGTGATCTGCGTCATGTGGTCCTGCGCTACTTCAACGTCGCCGGCAGCGATCCCGACGGCAAGATCGGCCAGTCAACCAAAAACGCCACGCTGCTGATCAAGGTCGCCGCCGAATGCGCGGTCGGCAAGCGGGACCAGGTTTATGTCTTCGGCACCGATTACCCGACTAACGACGGCACCGGCGAACGCGATTTTATCCACGTCAGCGATCTCGCCTCGGCGCACATCGAGGCGCTGGAATACCTGCGCAAGGGCGGAGAATCGACCCTGCTCAACTGCGGTTACGGCCACGCCTACAGCGTGCGGCAGGTGCTCAACGCCGTCGAGCGCGTCAACGGGGAAAAACTCACCATCATCGAAAAGCCGCGCCGGGCGGGCGATCCGCCGTCGCTGATCGCGCGGGTCGACAAGATTCACGCGACGCTGGACTGGACGCCGAAGTACGACGACCTGGACACTATCGTGCGTACCTCGCTGGCCTGGGAGCGGACCCTGCTGGAACGCGGCCGCTGAGACAGCGCTGCATGCAAACGGCCTGACGCACCGCGTCTGGTGCGTCAGGCCTGTAGTACTTTGCCGATCGAGCGGGCCAGTTTGTCGACCAGCTCGTCGATCTGCGCTTCGGCAATGATAAAGGGCGGCGCCAGCAGAATGTGGTCGCCTTGACGGCCGTCGATGGTGCCGCCCATCGGGTAGCACATAAGCCCGTTTTGCATCGCCGCGGCCTTGATCTTTTTGTGAATCTTCAGTCCGGGATCGAACGGCGTCTTGCTGTCTTTATCCTCGACCAGCTCCAGGCCGCGGAACAGTCCGCGACCACGGATATCACCGATATTCGGATGCTGATTCAGCGCTTCTTCAAGCCTGGCTTGTAATATATCACCGGCCTCGACCACCCGCTCCAGCATGCCTTTACCAGTCAACTGCTGCAGCACCGCCAGTGCCGCCGACGCGGCCATCGCATGGCCCATGTAAGTATGACCGTGCTGGAAAAATCCCGAACCGTCAGCAATCGCGTCATAGACCCTGCCTGAGCAGAGCATCGCGCCGACCGGCTGATAACCGGCACCAAGCCCCTTGGCAATCGTGACGATATCGGGCTGTATGCCATCCTGCTCGCAGGCGAACAAGGTACCGGTCCGGCCCATGCCGCACATGACTTCATCGAGTATCAGCAGGATCCCGTACTGATCGCAGATCTCCCGGATACGCCGGAAATAACCCTCTACCGGCGGCACCGCGCCAAGCGTCGCGCCGACCACCGGCTCCGCGATAAAAGCCATAATGGAATCCGGGCCGAGACGCTTGATTTCGGCTTCCAGCTCGTTTGCCACCCGCTGTCCGTAGCTGTACGGGTCTTCGCCTTGCTCGCGACCGCGATATTCGTAGCAGGGCGCGATATGACTGGTTTCGACCATCAGCGGCGCGAACTGCGCCCGCCGCCACTCATTGCCGCCGGCCGCCAGCGCACCCAGGGTATTGCCGTGATAGCTTTGCCGGCGGGCGATAACGCGATGTCGCTGGCTTTCGCCTTTTTCCAGAAAATACTGCCGGGCCAGCTTGATCGATGCTTCCACCGCCTCGGAGCCGCCGGAGACCAGGTAAACGCGCGTCAGACCCGCCGGGGCGTGTTTGATCAACATATCGGCCAGCGATTCGACCGGTTCCGTGGTAAAGAAACCGGTATGGGCGAAGGCCAGCCGGTCAAGCTGGGCGTGCAAGGCCTGCTTGACCGCGATATTGGAATGCCCGAGGCAGGAAACGGCCGCGCCGCCGGATGCATCAAGGTAGCGTTTGCCGGTGCTGTCGATCAGATAACAGCCTTCGCCGGCAACCGCGGTTGGCAAACTGTCGTGACAATGTCGGTAAAAGACGGATGGCATGGGTAGTCCTCTCAACGGGGTCCGATAAATTCCAGCATATGCAAAATATTTGCATTTATATTTTTAATATGCAAATATTTTTGCGTACGCATTAAGAGCCTGTCTGGAATCTCTGTGTCGAAGCGAAATCGGGCTGATTTGCGCCAGATTGGGTTCTGGTTTGAGGCGCATAGTCACTCTACGCAACGAAAACCAGGGCACAAGCTGGCCAAACTCAGCACGATTGCAGCCGACAGCAGAGATTCCAGACAGGCTCTAAACAATCTCTTCGCTTCGTTTCCGATACGTCCAATCACGGGAGTTGCTCATGAAAAAATTCTTCAAGCTGGCCGCCGCCACCGTTCTGGCCTCCGCCTCAATCAACGCATCAGCCGCTGAACTCGTTGTCGCCACCGATACCGCATTCGTTCCCTTCGAGTTCAAGGAAGGCGACGCTTATGTGGGCTTCGATATCGATATGTGGGATGCCATTGCCACCGAACTGAAGCTCGACTACGAACTGCGGCCGATGGATTTCGCCGGCATCATTCCGGCCCTGCAAACCGGGCAGGTCGATGTCGCGCTGGCCGGTATCACCATCAAACCCGAACGTCAGGAAGTCATCGACTTCTCGGACGGTTATTACGACAGCGGTTTTCTGCTGATGGTGCCGACCGACAGCAGTATCGAAACGTCGGCTGATCTCGACGGGAAAACGCTCGCCGTCAAGACCGGCACCTCCGCCTCGGATTATGCCGAAGCCAATTTCAAAGGCACCGAGCTTCGCAAATTTCCCAATATCGACAACGCCTACCTGGAGCTCAGAACCGGACGTGTCGACGCAGCCATGCATGATACGCCGAATGTACTTTATTACATAGCCCAGGCCGGCAATGGCGAAGTCAAGGCGGTCGGCGAGCAAATGATGGCCCACCAGTACGGCATAGGTTTTCCGAAAGGCAGCGAGCTGGTCGCTGACGTCAACAAAGCGCTGGCCAAACTGCGGGCCGACGGTCGTTACGACGCCATCTACAAAAAGTGGTTCGGCAGCGCCCCCAAGAAATAAACCGGGCTTGTAAAAAGCAGGTGGCGGCGCACCGGCCGCCGCCTTTTCCCTGGGCTTTATTCTGGAGTGATATCGCGTGACGACGGACTGGTCAATAATCCTTAATTTTCTGCCCCAGCTCCTGACCGGGGCGAAAACAACTCTCTATATCACGGTCCTCGGCCTGCTGGGCGGTGTCATACTTGGCACACTGGCCGGTTTGATGAGGGCTTATGGCGGCCGCTTCCTCAACCCGATCGCCTTTATTTACATCGAACTGATTCGCGGCACACCGATCGTCGTGCAGGTGATGTTTTTGTATTTTGCCCTGCCGGTACTGGCCGATTTGCGGATCGACCCGATGACGGCGGCGATTCTGGCGATCGTCGTCAATGCCGGGGCCTATATTGCAGAAATCGTCCGGGGTGCGTTCCTGTCGATTTCCAAAGGACTGACCGAAGCCGGCCTGGCGATTGGCCTGCCACAGTGGAAAGTGCTGCTTTACATTATCGGCCCCCTGGCTTTCCGACGCCTTATTCCACCGCTGGGCAACCAGTTTATCGTCAGCCTCAAGGACACTTCGCTGTTCATCGTGATCGGTGTCGGTGAACTGACCCGCACCGGCCAGGAAATCATGGCCTCGAACTTCCGGGCTGTCGAAATCTGGACCGCGGTGGCGATTATCTATCTTCTGATGACGGGCACCTTGTCGCTGGTTCTGCGCGCCATCGAAAAACGCATGAGTATCCTGTGAGCATTATTCAATTCCGTAAAACGTCCAAGCACTTCGGTGAGCTGAAGGTTCTGGACAATGTCGATCTGGGCATAGATTCCGGTGAGGTCGTCGTGCTGATCGGCCCGTCGGGGTCGGGAAAATCAACCCTGTTGCGTTGTATCAACGGCCTGGAAACCATCACCGGCGGTGACCTGATCGTCGACGGCATCAGCGTCAAGGCCGGCGCCAAACAGCTCCGCACAATCCGCCAGGAAGCAGGCATGGTGTTTCAACAGTTCAATCTGTTTCCGCAGATGACCGCGCTGCAGAACGTTTCTTTCGGGCCGCAGCAGGTTCGCGGTCTGAGCAAGTCAGTTGCGCGCGAACAGGCGCAGGAACTACTGAACAAGGTCGGTCTGCAGGACAAGGCCAACCACTATCCGTCGGAGCTTTCAGGCGGCCAGCAACAACGGGTTGCCATTGCCCGCGCGCTGGCGATCAAACCCAAGGTCATGCTGTTTGACGAACCGACTTCCGCACTCGACCCCGAGTTGAAACAGGAAGTACTGAATGTCATGCGTCAGCTGGCCGAGGAAGGCATGACCATGGTGGTGGTCACGCATGAAATGAGTTTTGCCAAGCAGGTGGGAACCCGGCTGATTTTTATGGAACACGGCCACATTACGGTCGACGGCAAGCCTCATGACGTAATCGATAATCCACCCAACGATCGAATGAAAGACTTTTTACACCATGTCGAATAATCTCTCCGGACTGCGCTGGTGCAAGGCGGCCGGTACAGCCCGGGAGATCGGCCTGATCCTCGGCCGGCAAGCCCGGGATGCGGTCAAACGCCACCTGCTTGGCAGCGAAATCTGGCATAAGGTTAACTCACCCGGACTGGCTGCCAGCGTGGCCCGCATGAGCGAAACGACACAACGCCTGTACCCGGAGATCTGGGCCGAGCTAGAAGGCCTGGCCGAAGGACTGGATCTGCCGCTCGAGCAGGTGATGGCCTGGAACTGTCGCGGCGATTTGCTCGAATCGACGGCCGATGGCTGCACCACCGTGCAATTGCCGGGCGCGCCCGCCGTCATCGCGCACAACGAGGACGGGCTGCCCTTTTTCAAGGGGTCCTGTTTTATCGCGGAGATCCAGCCGGACAATGGCTGCGGTTTTCTGTCGTTCTGTTATCCCGGCTCGATACCCGGGCATACCTTTGCCATGACCGATAACGGCCAGGTCATGACCGTCAACAATCTGCGCCTGCCGGATATAGAGGCACGGATTCCGCGCATGGTGGTGTGCCGCGCGGCACTGACAGCGCGCTCACAACAGGAGGCGATCGAGATCCTGAGCCAGCATTCGTCAAGCGGCGGCTTCCATGTCACGCTTGGGCAAAGCGGTCCGCAGCCGCTGATGAGCGTCGAATTCGGCGCTGGCCAGGTCTCGGTCAGGGAAATCAGCTTGCCCGCCGTGCATGCCAATCATGCCCTGCACTTGGCCCGGGCCCTGTCCGATCAGATTATTACCCGCTCGTCGGCCGACCGGCAGGCCCGCGGCGACTGGCTGCTGGATAACGGCATCCACGATCCGCTGACGATTCTGAATGACCGGGAGGGTCCGGGCCTGCCAATCCGGCGTGAAGCCCCCGATGATCCGGATCATGAGAATACCCTGGCCACAGCACTGTTCCGAATCGGCCAAAACAGTATAGACTGGCAGATCTATGAAGCAGTCAACGACAAACCCGTCTGGTCCGGAAAAAAATCAACGCGCTGACACTGAACAGCCGAAACCTGGTGTCCCGGTATCAATCGAACAGTTACGCACGCTGACAGTCGCGATCGCACGGGGTGAATCCTCCGTGGTTCTCGGCCCCAAGGCACGCAAGGCGCTCGGCCAGATACTCGATTTGCAGGGCGATCCGGCGCTGCTGTCGATCACCGCTCTGGCTGACAAACTGGCTGTCAACCCGTCGACCATCACGCGACTGGCTCGCAACCTTGGCTACAGTGGATTCGGCGCTTTTCAGGAAGTCCTGCTCAACGCCTCGATGACGACACCCGGGTCGTTTTATTCGCGTCAGGCGCAAATCGCGCTGGATGGCAAGGATACGCCGAGCCGCGCATTCTCGACACGTCTATGCCGTGAAAACCAGGCCAATATCGACCGTTTTATCGACAACTTTGACGCCGAACGTTTTGACGAGGCCGTCGATTTAATCGTCAATGCAAGGCGGGTGGCTATCCACGGCATCCGGCAATTTCACTCATTCGCGTCCTTTCTGGCTTACGGACTGAAGATGATTCGCGGGGATATTTCGCTGATCGACGCTAACGCTCTTGGCATAGCGGAAGATATCGCCGCGCTTGCCGAAGGCGATGTATTGATCTCGGCGAGCTGCGCACCTTATTCCAGCATAGTTGCCAGAACCGCCAGAGCCGCGGCCGGGAAAAATCTCAAAGTCATCGCGATTACTGATCTTGCCAGCTCCCCGCTTGTGGAATGCTCCAGAGTCGCTCTGTTCGTGCCTCATCAAAGCAGCTTTCTGTCGAATTCGATGACAACGTTTATTGTCGCTGCCGAGTGCCTGATCAACGGTTGCGCGGCGGCGATGCCCAGCGAAGCCAAGGCCGCACTGTCGGAACGCGACCGGACCATCAAGCTCCTGGCTATCGAGGAATGACAACAAGCCTGACTCGAGTCAGGCCTGCTGCCACTGGTACTGGAGATTTAACGCTAAGGATGTGAGTCCGGATCGTTGGCATCGTAACCGCCGGTCGTATACGGTGCATTGTAGCAATCAAGTATCAGCTTGCCGTCGTGACCGTTAAAGTCGTTGTGTCCGAGATCATCATAATAGCTACTGCTGATGCCACCGAAACCGGCGATGCCACCCTCATCGGTATTGGCTGGAATCCGGCCCGTACCCGCAACCGTCAGGTCGCCCAAGCTCGAGCCGCCACCTCCACCGGCCCCGTATGCATTCCCGGCCTGTCCACCGGAATAACCGCCGCCTCCGGCGCCGGAGTGCACTTGATAATCGTCTCCGCATTGTGCCTCACCATCGGCGATCAGGCCTGATGTGCCGCCGCCAACGCCGCCACTGTCATTCTGGCCACCGCCCGGCAAGCCGGTTTCGCCGCCGCCGGGGCCACCGTTGCCTTCCGAATTATTACCCGAGCCACCGCCGCCACCGGCAACGACAAGACGCCTGTCTTCCAGTCTGAGTTCGGTGCTGCCACCACCGCCACCGCCGAAGTGACAGGTATTGCCACCTGTTGCACCACCGAATGCGATCCTATTGGTACTATAACCGGCTCTTCCGCCCTGACCGATATAAAGGTCATAGACAGTATTGGCGCTGGTAACCAGAATGGTACGCGCGTAACCGCCGGCACCACCGAGCGACGAGTTACCCCCTGACGACCAGTTCTGACCGCCACCACCACCCCAGGCACGTATAAGCAGGCCATTACAAGCGGCTGGAACGACATACCGGTATTGACCGAACTCCTCAAGCGTCAGCGTCTGAACCAGGGCTGCAGTATTGTCGATCAGCGGTTTGATGATGATCTCCTCACCATCCTCGAAACCGTCATTGTCGCTGTCCAGGTTTTGCGGATTGGTGTAATACACGTTCAGTTCATCACCATCACTGAGTCTGTCGCCGTCACTGTCCCAGGAAAGCGGGTTGGTATTACTCGTCTGAACCTCGTAGGCATCGCTCAGCGAATCTTTATCCGTGTCTGTTACAATGGGGCTGGTATCGTGGATCAGCACTTCATCGCCGTCAGCCAAACCATCCTTATCACTGTCGACCGCATTCGGATCGCTTTTATATAATGACATCTCAATGTTGTCAGCCAGGCCGTCACCATCGCTATCGGAAGTGACGGGGTTGGTATAGTGAACATTGATTTCATCGTAATCATCAAGTGTGTCACCATCCGTGTCTGTTTTATTCGGATCGGTTTTAAAAGTATTGATCTCGTCACTGTCGCTCAGGCTGTCACCGTCGGTATCCGTGTCATTAGGATCGGTGTTATACAGATTCAACTCATCCCCGTCGGACAGACTATCGCCATCTGTATCGACCAGCAGCGGATCGGTTGCGTGAACCTTCAGCTCCAACAGGTCATCGATACCGTCGTCATCAGTATCGGTCTGCCCGGGGTCTGTGCCCAGTGTGCTGATTTCAACCAGATCCATGATGCCGTCTTCATCCTGATCCGTGACAAAATCCGGCCGGCCGCTGCAATACAACTCTAGCCGGCCGTCGCTCCCCGCCATCTGATCAGGGCCGTAGTTGTCATAATATTCCGGATGAACACCACCGTAACCGGACTGCAAGGCCTCCTTGGAGTTACCCGGCAATCTGCCGGAGCCCGCCAGATTGGTCGCGCCGAAACTGGAGCCGCCACCGCCACCGCTGTTCGAGGTTTTACCGGCCTTGCCTCCCGAATAACCACCACCGCCGCCGCCACTATAACGCACGGTGTCACTATCGCAGTTACCGGTGCCATCGGGCGCCAGACCGCTGTTATCACCACCGGCGCCGCCGTTATTTTCGCCGCTCTCGGCGGAACCGCCATTCAGGCCGACCAGCCCGCCGCCCGCACCACCGTGCGTGGTACTGGATTTTCCTGCACCGCCACCGCCTCCGGCAACGACAAGCCTGTCATCTCCACGGCGAACTTCGGTACTGCCCCCGCCGGAACCTCCATAGATACAACTGGCGCCGCCGCTGGCGCCACCGAATGAGGGTGCAGCCTCTTTGGGCGCTGAAGCGCCTCCCTGACCGACATAGGTGTTCAGCGTTTCGCCGGGCGTCACGTCAAGCGTGTCACCGGCGTAACCTCCGCCGCCGCCGACATTCTGGTATTTCACACTGCCGCCGGTATAACCACCACCAGCGCCCCAGGCCTTGACGAGCAGCTGGTAGCAACCGTCAGGCACAACATATTCGGTTGAACCGAAACGGTTTTGCGCAGCGATAAACAGCGGCCCCTTCAAGCCAAGGTGGTCCACCGGATTCGTGTGATTATCGAGTTCGGCGCCATCAGCAACTCCGTCCCCATCGGTATCAGCGTCGGTGGCATCCGTGTGGTAGGTATGAATTTCCGCAAAATCGTCAATACCGTCCCCGTCAGAATCGTCAAGCAGGGGATCGGTCTGGTAACCGGCTTCGTCGGCGTCACTTAAACCATCGTTGTCGTCATCGCTGTCCTCTGCGTCGAAGCAACCGTCCTGGTCATTATCCTTGCCACTGGCCAGGCCTGCTGGACACAGGTCGTCTGCATCACTCCAGCCATCGGCATCGGTATCCGCCTTGTTTGGATCCGTGGCGTGGATGGAGACTTCCGCACCATCGTTTAAGCCGTCCCCGTCGGTGTCATTGTTTGTCGGGTCTGTGTTGTGCTCGAACACTTCGCTGAAGTCCGACAGGCCATCGCCATCGGTGTCGGCTTTCAGCGGGTCGGTTGAATAAGCGGCCTCATCCTCGTCTTTGATACCATCATTATCGGAGTCGCAATTCTCGCCTGTACACTGCTGCCCCCCTTCCGGTAATTCTGTTTCCGGCAGTTCCTGTCCAGGCTGTTGCGTTGCTGCCGCCTCTTTTGCCGGTTCACCCGAACCGCCACCGGAACAAGCGGAAAGAACAACAAGTATTGCCGAGACGAGTATTTTTTTCATTATCAATCCTAATGGCTTTGAACGGGGGTTAAAGCAGGTGGTCGCTTGAAGCCTGTCGGTGAATTCATCGCTGAGGAGAAAACCCGGACAGAATCTTGACACGCGCCATAAAACCAGAAGAAGTGAGGCAAATGATATGCCATTAAATTGGCGACTTTCAGACTGAGCTGCAGCCATACCCAGGCGCTACTTGCCGCTTGTTTACGCTTTGCCACAAATTGCCGCTTTTGATCTGTTGATCGCTTGGTTAAGATGAAATGTTCCCGAATCCGGACAATCATCGTGAAAAAAATTATCCTGCCAGTTTCAATGCTGTTTCTCTCCATGCCTGCACTGTCCCAGGTTTCGATAACAGGCAATGGTGATGGCGGTTACTTCTACGGGGGAGGCATAGGCGCGAGTTTCGGCAACGACACCAGTTATTTCGAGGTGTCGCCGATGATCGGCAAGCGCCTTTCAAACCAGTTATCGGTGGGGGTCGGGCTGTCTTACCGCTACACCAAAGACAAACGCATCGAACCGGAAACCAGCAGCAACGATTACGGCATGAATCTTTTCACACGTTATAAAATCACACCGACGTTGTTTCTGGAAGGCGCTTACGAGTACATCAACTACGAACAACATTTCACGGATGGTTCAAGCGAACGCAAGGGGTTTTCCAGTGTTCTGGCGGGCGGCGGTATTCAGCAGCCGCTGGGCGGTAACACCTCGTTTTACGCGGCGGCGTTATATAATTTTTCCTGGGATCAGGAAGACAGTCCCTACGATGATCCGTGGAACCTGCGCTTTGGTGTCAATGTAGGCTTTTAAGCTCAGAACCCGTCGTCGACCGAGCGGCTGATCGCCTCTTTCACGGCCTTTTCCAGGCGCAGGATAAACTGCTTGTCACGCCCGGTGACGCTTTTGATCAGCTCGCCCTGGGCATTACTGAAGGTGAGTGTATAACTGGCCTTCATCTGCTTGCAGACAAGGCTCGAAACCAGAAACGCCAGCAAACCGAAGGACAGATAAACCACCGCGCCCAGGCCGAATTTGAGCTGACCGATAAAGATATAGATCAGCAGCGTCAGTAAGGCGATGATGGTGAACACGATGGCAAGCTGGCACTCCTTGCGCGACGGTTTTTTTTCGGATCGTTTGATCGCAGCCAGATATTTAAGCACGTAGGTATATTTGCCGAATTCGATATGCGTGGCACTGACTTTTATGCCGTCTTCATCGAAAAAATACGCGTCTCCGGCTGACCCCGGTCCTGACGCATTCAGCCTTACCACTCTCGGCGGCCGACCGGTCGATCGCTCCCGTGTTGCAGGTAGTGATTCGGCCGAAGAGGATTGCATACGCTGACGAATATTTTCGCCTAACTGTTTAAGTCGGGACCGCGCGAAATTCGCCATACTGTCGCCCCGTACGCTTACTTGGTGCAGGAATAGACAAACGCCGGCGGAAGATTATTCCAGACCATTCTGGATTTTGAAATCACCGAGAAATGTTCGGGCAGGAATTTACGGAAGCGCCTGCCGCCCGGACTCAGATTACCGCCCAGGTAGGTAAAGGACACGAACGTGCCGTTCGGGCTGAGCGATTCAGAAATCACCTTCAGCATACGGCTTTGTTCCGCCTCGTCAAACAATGTCCAGGGCAGACCTGACACGATACAGTCGCAATACTCCTGACCGTGATTCTCCAGATATTTTTTGACGTTATAGGACCAGTCCTGATAAACGATGGCGTTGGGGCAACGCTGCTGGGTTTTTTTGACAAAAACCGGGTTGATCTCCATGGCGAAAAAAATCGTGTCACGGCCGATATTTTCAAGTATGCGTTCGGTAAAAACGCCGGTACCGGAACCGAACTCGACCACCGATTTGGCCATCGCCAGATTTGCAACCCTGGTAATCGTGGTGGCCAGCTCCGAGGATGACGGCGCAATAGCCCCGGTGTTGCGCGGCGACAATATGAATTCCTTGGCGAACTTAAGCATCTGCCCGATCCGTCCTTAAACAATCAGTAAAAATATCAGCAAACACGATAACTTCCTCCGCGGCGTGCATCTCCCGCCCCGTCGAAGTGATCGTCCCGGGACACCACCGTATGCACGCCGCCGAAGAACAGATTTTTTTCGTCCCAGATTCTGTTATCCGGAAAATGTTCCCGCAGGTTCTGCTCAACGCCAGGCCCAAACCCCTGTTCGACGTTGAGGCGCTCTCCTTCAAAATGCAAGCGCGGACTGTTGACCGCCTGCTCGACATTCATATCGAATTCCATGATATTCAACAGCACTTGCAGTATGGCGGAACGGATACGATTGGATCCACCAGAACCGAAAACAAAATCACGCTGATTACGGTAATCCCGCATCAACCCC
>JAGRHW010000370.1 GCA_020444765.1 Gammaproteobacteria bacterium
GCCTCGCCTGGGTGCAAAGACTTTCGAACAGGCAGCGGGTTTCCTGCGTATCAACGATGGTAAAAACGCGCTCGATGCCTCGACTGTGCATCCAGAAGCCTATCCTTTGGTCAAAAAAATACTCACTGATACGGGTAGGGATATTCGCTCGCTGATTGGTGATACTGCAACTCTGCGTGCCCTCGATCCCAAGCGCTACACGGACGAAATCTTTGGTGTACCGACCGTGCAGGATATTCTTCGCGAGCTGGAAAAGCCCGGTCGCGATCCACGTCCGGAGTTCCGTACCGCTGAGTTCAAGGACGGTGTCGAACGTTTGAGCGATCTGAAACCCGGCATGCGCCTCGAAGGGGTGGTGACCAACGTCACCGGTTTCGGCGCTTTCGTCGATATCGGCGTGCACCAGTACGGCCTCTTGCATATCTCCGAACTGGCGGACAAATTCGTCAAGGACGCGCATGACGTCGTGGCTGCCGGCGATGTGGTCACAGTACGGGTGATGGAGGTTGATGAAAAACGCAAGCGTATCGGGCTGAGCATGAAGTCACCCTCGTCAGCTTCAGGTGCTGATGACAGAAAAGTCACCCGCGAGCATAACGGGCGTTCAGACAGAACCGCCAGGCCTGAAAAGGGTCGGCGTTCAGGTAAGGGGGCAGGGCTGCAACAAACGGGGCCGCAGAATACGGCGATGGCCGATGCCCTGCGTGGTTTGATTGGCGATTAGTTGCGGTGGGGTTGAAGCAAGTCCGATTTGACAGGCGGTACGGGTTAGAGCGACTTCGCCGGTCAGATCGCAGCTGGATTCCCGCCTGCGCGGGAATGACGTCCGGGTATCAGCTCGGAAATCACGTCTGCTTGTTAAACTGGGATGCTGGTACAGAAGGAATCCGGTCTGTTTGCCGCAAAGCCGACTCCTTCCGCGTCATTCCCGCGCAGGCGGGAATCCAGCAACAAGGTATCCGACGACCGGGGTCTTTCAAGCCGCAAGCAAAACCAAACGACAGCTTGTCTTATTCGGGAGGAGGGTTGAATGGCTTGTATCCGGATGCCCGGGTCAGAATGAAGACAACAAACGATGCCGGACAGATTTTTAAAATTCGGTTTTCGTATTGGCGCTGATTTCACTGCTGCTCATGATGCGTGCATCCGAGGCGTGTACATAACCGGTGCCCTTTTCGGTTTCCACTTCATACCATTGTTCGCGGGTGCCGAGATGGCGTAAGGCGGTGCCGGGCAGAATACGGGTCAGCAGACCATCGGTGTAATCCGGTTTCAGGTAGATTGCTTTCGGGTAGTAGCTGCCTTCGATCATGACCCAGCTGTTCTTTCGCGGCTGGTCGTCGTTATCGGCGGGTGCGGCTTTCTCGTTGTCGGCTGTTTGTTGTGAAGCCGACGGTGTATCGCTGATTGCACTGATTTCCTGACGTTCGGTGATGGCGTCGGTATCCAGGGTTGCAACTTTTACGTCATCGTCCTGAGGCGGCGTTTCGGTCTGGGCCAGAACGGGCTCGCTCAACAAGTGCGCCGGGATCAGAATCACCTCGTCGACGTTCAGTCTGTTGGGGTTTTCGATATTGTTGTAGCGGGCGATTTCGCGCCAGTTTGCGCCATCACCGGTGGTTTTCTGGGCGATCAGGGAAAGAATATCGCCAGCCTCGACAATGTAAGTCAGGTCAGCCGCTTGGGTGACGGTTGCCGCCTCGGACGCCTCTGTCGGCGTCGCTGAATTGCTTGCTGATCGCTTGTCTGCCAGGCTACAAGCAGCAAGTGAAATGATCGCAGACAACAGGAAGAGGCGGAATATCTTATACATAGTCAAAAAAAAAGGTGGTTTGGCCAGACAGCCTGCGAATACTATGCCAGAGCCTCCCGAACGATTACGCATTGCCGGATTACAACGCAGTGAAACTAACCGCATCGTCACCTGCGGTCTGACTGCCCGGGCCTGCTCGCCGTCTAGCGGACCGGTGACGCATCACGATGGAAGACGTAGCCGGCGCCTGCATCGGTCTCAACCTGATACCAGTCGCCGTTCTGACTGGTCATTTTCAAGGTGGTACCCGGCGGTACCCGCATCAACAGGCCTGACGCGTAACCGGCATCCTTATAGACCGCCTTCGGCGTGAAATCTCCGGCAATCTGGATCCACTCCGCTGTCTCCGTATTCTCGGTGCCGGCTTGTTCAAGCGGCGCCACTGTTGCACTGCCGGTTTCAACCACGTCGATTGTTTCTTCGGTGACTGGCGAAGTTTCCATGGCCGTCATATCGTGACTTTTGGTCATTGTCGGTAGCGGGGTTTCCGGCAGCGTGGGTGCGGTTTTTTTCGGTAGTTTAAAGCTGGTTTTGATAATCGAAGCGAAGCTCGAAATACGCTCGCGTACGGTCGGTTTTTTATTATCTGTGATCTGCTCGTCTGTTGGCGCAGGTGCCGATACACTGGCCATATCGTTTTCAGTGACGGCTTCCACCGGGCTTGTGACAGCTTGCGCTGCAGTAGTGTCGAGAGACGGAATGTCCAGCTCCGCTTCAGCCAGCGGTTCGACTGCAGTTTGCTCGACGAATGAATAATCACCTTCCGGTGTCGATACGATTGCCGCGACATCCATAGCCATGGTGTCTTCGGCGGGTACGACGGCTGTTTCGCTGGAATCGACCAGCGTGAATGACTCTGTGCTGACCGCTTCATCGATGGCGTTGCTGGCCGGTGAAACCAGTGTGTACTCAGAACCGGAAGCGGCGTTGGCGGTTTCGAGCATGACCAGATTGAGCGGAATAAGGATCTCCTGACCGACAGAGACTGAACCCGGATCGTCGATATTGTTGTAGTCGGCAATTTGTTTCCAGTTCGAGCTTGTGCCTGTTAACTGATTGGCGACGCTGTAAAGGGTTTCGCCGGCGCCCAGTACGTGGTGGTGGGCCGGGTTCTCTTGTGGGGCAACGGTATTTTCAGTGACGGGGGCGGGCTGCTGATCCACCGACTGCGGGTCAATCTCGATTGCCGTTATCGGGGCGCTGTGGATAGGTTCCAGGTGATCGAGCGTCTGTATCTGCGGGACCTCCTCAACGACTTCGGCCTCCGGTGATTGAGGCGGTTCGGCGAGCGCGACGGCCTGATCCCTGGTGGACTTCTCGATGCCGTATATTGTGTTCAGGCTGCCATCGTGCGAGGGGAGTTTCCCGGCGCATCCATTCAACAGCGAAAAGACTGCAAGGCTGGAGGCTAACAACGGTAGTCGAGTATGTTTGTTTTGCATAGTGGACCAATGATCAGTAAGTGTCAGGGCTGTCAATCTGCGCGTCGGTATCGGTATTCCGTTGGATTTTCCGGGAAATGCAGCGTCGAAAAATATTCACGGGAACCGCCCCGATAAAAAGCTTGACGATAATAATTAGATAGCAGTGGAGTCGGATTCCGTCAAATACCGCGTTGCTGAAAAAAGTCCGTGAAGCCCTTGCCTGAAGGCGGGTAAAACTGACGGAAACCGACCAGGGTCGGGTTGTTACTTGGCCAGTTGCAGGCGGGTGCTTGGGTCGGTGCGGTTCAGCGCTTCGGAAAAGCGGTCCCGTTCGGCCGATGACGGAAGGGTGTGAGGGATAACCGTGCTGTCAGTGGTATCCGGGCGTTTCAGTTCGCGAATCCTGACGAACAGGGCGTCGAGTTGTTCCTTGGCGCTGGCAAGTTCCGCTTCGGCGATTTTTTTCGATACTTCGCCGGCAGCCCACTCGCGGTCGGTTCTATTTAATGTTTTAAGGTGGTGGTGTACGCGCTTCAAGGTCCGCAGGCGTCTTTCGTAAAGTGCCCGAACCACTTTTAATTCGACTTCCAGACCGTCCATTTATTACCCCGCCATTAACCCGTTTAATCACTGTAGTACAGTTTTCGGGTTTTTTGTAGAAAATTATG
>JAGRHW010000371.1 GCA_020444765.1 Gammaproteobacteria bacterium
GCCGGGCAGCCAGCGGCTTTCCCGGCGGGTGTCGATGATACGGTGCTGCTGGTCATCCTCGTGAATCTGGCTGAGTTTGACGAACACGGTGCAGCCCATCTCGCTGTGGGCGTGGGCGCTGCCGTCGGGATTGCGGACATAGGTGCCGACCGGGTAGGCGCCCTGATCATCGGTGATTTGTCCGTCGAGCACGAAAAACTCCACCTCCAGGCGCGCATCCTGTACATCGATGACGCTGCCCGGCTGGCATCGGAGCAGCAGGGTGCGACGGGGATAAGGCTGGCAGCAGGCTTCGAAAAGTTTGTATTCGACGCCCGGCATGCCGGTTTCAGCCCAGGAAAAGTCCTTCGGCCTGATCACGACCCGGGTGGAAAAGTCTGCGTTGTAATCGCCGGCTTCTATCGGATCGAGCGTGTCGTCGGCTTTATCAGTCATACTGGTGTGTCAGGACAGATAATTAACGATCGCATCGGCCAGCACCGATTCCACGGTTATCGCGTTGGTGTGATGCGGAATAGTGTCGGTGCTCCAGACTTTCTCGATACCGGCGGCGCGCAGGTTTTGCATCGAGGCGTCGTCCAGCATGGCATGCGTCACCACGGCATAGATATGCCGCGCGCCCTGATCCTTGATTTGCAGGGCCGCCTGCGCCAGCGTGTGGCCAGAGCTGCTGATGTCATCGATGATGACGACGATGCGGTCATTGACATCGACTTGCGGCATATCGACATTGACATCGCGGTCGCCGAAACGGGTTTTTGTGGCGATGCTGTAGTCGAGACCCTGCGGCGCGGCGATGGCTTTCGCCCATTGCTCGGACTCGGCATCCGGGCCGAGAATCAGGGGCGCGGCATCGAGATGGGTCTTGAGAAATTCGCTGATCAGCCCGGCGGCGGTCAGGGTGTGGGCATTTTTGACCGGCATTGCCTGGCTTAAGGTCGGCGTACGGTGAAGGTGCGGATCGATGGTCAGTAAATCATCAAAGTGTTGCGCCAGAAGTTCGCCGACAATGGTTTGACTGATCGCTTCGCCTTCATGAAAGGCTTCGTCCTGACGCATGTAACACAGATAAGGTGCCAGCAGGCTGATGCGTTTTGCGCCGTTACGACGCGCGGTCCTGGCGGCCAGCAGCAGCTCGACCAGCTTGTCGTTGGCGTGATGCATGCTGCAGTGGAATATCACGTGATCGGGCAGTTGCGCGGGTAAGCGGACGTAGGATTCACCGTCAGGAAAGCGCCGCAGTGCCAGAGACGCATAGTTCAGTCCGCCCCGTTTTGCCACGCTTTGCGCCTGTGCTTCACAATCCGGAAAGCCGATTAGCAGGGCTGACGAAATGGTTTTATCAGTAGTCATTCAGGTCGGACGTCCTTTGCATTTGTCGAATTTCCGGGCAAGAGCAGTCTGCTACCGCGAGGCATTGTAGCAATTCTTTGTTCAAGGGGCTAAGAGCCTGTTCAAGTTGCCATTTTATTCAGTGTCGCGGTAAAAACCGGGCATGTCGAGAAATGCTGATGACATTTCTGGCATAATTTAAACAAATTCACGGAGTTGTTTTATGCATCAATCCCGCCAAGAGTCGGACCTCGGCCTCTGGAAGCAGGTACAGCAAGACTGGGCTGCCAATGGCCGGGACTGGTTTTCCCTCGGGTTCCGGGCGATTGCGGTTCATCGGCTCGGCGAGCGGGCCGAGGCAAGCAACAACAGGCTCGTCCGTTTGTTTCTATGGCGAATCTACTGGTTTTTGCAGCGCCATTGTCGTAATCGCGGCATTGAAATCCCACCGTCGGTAAAGATCGGCCGGGACGTGAAAATCCACCATCAGGGCGGTATCGTTTTTCATCCGGCGGCGGTGATCGGTGACGGTTGCCGAATCCGCAACGGCGTGACGATCGGCGCCGGCAGCACCCGGCGTTCGCGCGAGGCGCCGAGGCTCGGGGCGAATGTCGACATAGGCGTCGGCGCGGCCCTGCTGGGTGATATCACGGTCGGCGAGGGCAGCCGGATCGGCGCGAATGTGGTGTTGACCGAAAGTGTCCCGGCCGATTCGGTCGTGGTGGTGGAGCGGCCCAAAATCCTGCTGCGGGATGCGGCTAGCGGAAGATATAGCGAAAAGCCACCGACCGAATGATGGTTGAGGTCAGTTGAGCATATCCCTGATTAACCGGGCGACATTGGCCGAGCCGCCGCCTTCGCCCATTTTTTCCCTGACGATTCGTAATTCCGCGCGCATGTCGTCTGCGTAGCTTTGGTCTTCCAGTAAACGTTTCACTTCCCGCGCGATATCCCGCGGTTTGGCGCGCTTTTGCAAAAACTCTTTGACGACCGGTTTTTCCGCGACGATATTCACCAGGCCAATCCAGGGGATGCGGATCATCCGGCTCATGATCGCGTAACTGACCGGGTTGACCCGGTAGACGATGGTCATGGGTACGCCCATCATGGCGGTTTCCAGGGTGGCGGTGCCGGAGGCGGTCATGACCGCATCGCAGGCTTGCATTACGTCATAGGCACGGCCGTCGAGGACCTGTACAGAATCGGCATGCGCTGCGAGCAGGCCATCGAGCAATGAACGATCGAGTGTCGGTGCGGCGGGCAACAGAACCTTGATATCGGGTCTGGTCTTTTTAAGTTCATCAAGCGCCGCCAGCATGATCGGCAGTACGCGTTTGACTTCGCCGTTGCGACTGCCGGGCAGGATGCCGAGCACCGTGTCGCCGTCGTTCAGGGCAAAGGCCTCGCGCGCCTGTTCGCGGCTCAGCTCGGTGTGGACTTCGTCGACCAGCGGATGACCGACATAACGCACGGGTACGCCGGCGTCTTCGTAGAACCTGACTTCAAACGGAAAAATCACCGCCATCATCGAGACCAGCGAGCCGATGCGCTGGACCCGTTTTTCCCGCCAGGCCCAGACTTGCGGACTGATGTAAAACAGTACCGGCACGTTCAGTTCGCGGGCGGTTTCGGCGAGTTTGAGATTAAAGTCGGGGTAGTCGACGATGATCAGCAGGTCCGGTTTTTCCCGCCGCAGGCTGTCGCGCAGGTACTCCAGTTTTCGCAGCAACTTCCGGTACTGGATCAGGACTTCGAAAATACCGATCACCGACAACTCGCGGCAATCGAGCACGATCTCCGTGCCCTCGGCTTGTAGTTTTGGGCCGCCCATGCCGAAGCTGGTAAATTCAAGGCCCTGTTTTTTCAGTTCCCTGAGCGCGAGAGCGCCGTGCATGTCTCCGGAGGCTTCGCCCGCGGAGATCATGATGCGGAATGGTTTGTTCAAGCAATGACCTGTTTGATAATGTCGCAAATCCTGTCGATGTCTGCATCCGGCAGTTCCGGATAGATCGGCAGAGACAGGCATTGTTCGCTGATGCTCTCGGTGATCGGCATACTGACCTCACCTTTGCTGTGTTTACGAATGGCTTGCTGTTTGTGCAGGGGGACAGGGTAGTAAATGGCTGACGCGATGTCGTTTTCCTTGAGGGCGGCCTGGATTTCCGCACGCTTGTCGGTCAGTAGTGTGTATTGGTGATACACATGATAGACCTTGTCGGCCTCGGTCGGCATTTGCAGCGAATAGGGCGAGAGATTCTTGAAGTAGCGGTCCGCTACGCGGCGGCGGCCGGCGTTGAACTCGTCGATATGCGGCAGTTTACACCGCAGGATTGCGGCCTGCATTTCGTCCAGCCGGCTGTTGAAGCCGATTTCCTCGTGAATATACTGCGCGCGGCTGCCGTGATTCCGGTACATGCGCAAGCGCTGGGCGGTCTCCTCGTCGTTAGTGGTGACCATGCCGCCGTCGCCGAATGCACCGAGGTTTTTACTCGGAAAAAAACTGAAGCAGCCGGCATCGCCGAACGT
>JAGRHW010000372.1 GCA_020444765.1 Gammaproteobacteria bacterium
TGGCGCTGTTACGACGCGCCGGCACAGTTGCCACGAATCAGGGCGAATCCGACCCGATCATGGCGCTCGGTAAAGCCCGGCAATTTCTTCGTCAACAGGCGGGACTGCTGGCGCTCGACGATCCGGACGACAGCCTCACGCTGGAAAAGCAAACCCTGGACAAACTCAATACCCGCCACCTCAAATTCAAACAAACGATCGGCGACGTGCCGGTCTGGGGCAAGGAAATCATCGTCCATCTGGACGCCGGAGGCGAGGTTTATCAGCTCAACGGCAGCTATCTGCCGGATGGTTTCAATGTAGCGACAGTGCCTTCGCTCAGCGAAGTCGATGCCATCGAAGCGGTCAAAGCCGAACTCGGCGGTCGGGTGCTCAACTCGCCGCAGGCCAGCCTGCTTGTCTATCATGATGAAAACACCGCGCCGGTACTCGCCTGGCAGGTCAACGCCCGTCCCTCGCTGCGAGAATGGTTTTATTATTTTGTCGATGCGACAGACGGCAGCATTATCCACCGCGTCAACAATATTCACCACGGTTCGGTCGCCTCCTCCACCGGCAAAAACCTGTTCGGGGACACGGTCTCTTTTAACAGCTGGCAGCAGGATGGCAATTATTTTCTGCTTGACCCGACCTTCCCGCTCAACGATGTCAGCAGCGATTATGATCCGGTCAGGAATGGTCTGAACAGCAAGGGCGACACCATCGTTCTGGACGCCAACAACACCGAATCAGACTTGTATTTTATCACCAATGCAAGCAACGCCCCGACCGGCTGGGACCCGACGGCGGTCAGCGTCATGCAGAATGCAAAGATCGTCTACGACTATTATCTGTCGACGCACAATCGCAAAAGTCTCGACAACAACAACATGAACCTGCAGTCGATCGTGCGCTTCGGACAGAATATGGCGAACGCCTTCTGGAACGGGCAGTTCATGGTTTATGGCGACGGTGACGGAAAAATACTCGGCCCGCTGGCTTCCTGCCTGGATGTCGCCGCGCACGAGATGACGCACGGCGTGATCCAGCACAGCGCCAACCTGATTTATGAAAACCAGAGCGGCGCACTCAACGAATCCTTTGCCGACGTGTTCGCCATCCTGATCGACGATGACGACTGGCTGCTCGGCGAGGACTGCACACTCGCCAGCCCGGGTTACACACGCAGCATGCAAAACCCCAACAGCGGCCTGACCTACCAGCCGAAAACCTTCAGCGATTACCGGAACCTGCCGAATACCGAAGACGGCGACTGGGGCGGCGTGCACATCAACAGCGGCATTCCGAATCACGCCTTTTACCTGACCGCGCAGGAAATCGGCCGGCCGGACACCGGCAAAATCTATTACCGCGCCCTGACCACCTATCTGACTTCCTCATCGACGTTTATCGATGCCCGCGAAGCCCTGGAACAATCGGCGACAGATCTGTTCGGTAACAACTCCGCGCAACACAGAGCCGTATCCGCTGCCTGGGCAGAGGTCGAAGTCACCGGCGAAAGCAGCGCATCCCGGCCGACCGTTACCGACCCGGTCGACGGCGCCGAGTTACTCGTCTATCTGCGCCCGGCCGATCAACAGGTGACATCGGCGGACCTCTACCGTCAGACTGTCTCCGAATCATTCAACGGCTACGATGCGGCAAGCGATCTGGGCCCGCTGAACAGCGTGCCGGTATTGCCGACCACGCCCTCGGTGATCACCGATCAAAGCGGCACCTATATCAGCTACGTCGGTACCGACCTTAATCTGTATGTCATTCAGCCCGGGGAAAACGCCGTCAACAAACCCGCCAGCGACAGCGGGACGATTCGCACCGCGGCGATTTCACCCAATGGCCGCTATATTGCCTGGACTTCGGCGCTGGCCTCGGACGACGCCATCCACGTCGTTGACCTCAGCAACTCCAGCAGCGCCGACTATCGCATCGAACTGCCGACTTACCAGCAGGAGAGTACCTCGCAAGCCGCCACGGTACGTTTCGCCGATTCGCTGAATTTCGACTATACCAGCGAAAAAATCGTTTTCGATGTGCTGTTATGTACCTCGCTGCCGGACAATCAATGCCAGGCAGCGCTCGACACCGGTTATAACTTCTGGAGCATCGGCACGCTGGATATCGCCGCGGGCGGCAAGTTCAGTTTTCCTTTTCCCTCTCAATCACCGACTGTCAGCCTCGGCTACCCGAAATTTGCAAGCAATAATAATTTTGTTTCGATCATGGATGTCGTGAGTTACGACACAGAGACCGGGCTTTTCGACTCCGGCGCCTATACCTATAATTTTGAAACTCAAACCCTGGCCCCTGTTGCCCGGCTGAGTTCCGCCAGTCAGGAGTTCTATACTTCGCCAAGCTTCTGGGGCGGCGACAATTACGCGACCTTCGCCTATCCGGATCTGGAGCGGGCCCGCTATGTTGCCGCCAGAGTTGCGGTATCTCAGGAAACCGACTGGACGGGCAGCGGCAACGCCATTGAGCTCAACCCGAATTACACAATCACACCGACCATGCACCGGGCGGGTGTCCGCGTCGTCAACCGGGACTTGCAGCTCAGCCGTACGCAACTGGATTTCGGTAACGTGGCCCAGGGCAACAGCAAGGCGATGGCCCTGACCCTGAGCAACACCGGCAACAGCGATATCGAAATCAACAATATCAGTATTACAAACGACTACTTCCGGCATAACGGCACCAATGGCCGGCTGCCGCGCGGCGCAACGATGGACATTACCGTCACCTTCGAACCGGGTGATGCGAAAGACTATGCGGCCAATCTGATTATCGACAGCAGCGGTGACCCCGGCACACTCAGTGTCTCGTTGAGCGGCAGCAACCCGCAGGGCAGCGGGTCGGTCGGCAATGGAAGCAGCGGCGGCGGTGGCGGTACGCCACTCGCTCTGCTGTTTGTTCTGGCGGCCGTTGCGATCCGGCGGTTTACCGGCTGCCGGCGATAGCCGGCCGGCACCGTGACAACACACGACAGGACTGAACTGAGCGAATGAAAAAAATCGGCCTTATCGGCGGTCTGAGCTGGGTTTCGACAGCCGCCTATTACCAGCGGATCAACGAAATAACCCAGCAGCTTGCCGGTGGTGTATCTTCAGCCAGAATCGTTCTGGAAAGCGTCAACCGGCAAGACTACGTGACGTACGTCATCGAACAGCAGGACGAACAGGCCGCCTGCCGACAGATCACCGCCTCGGCCCGCGCGCTGGAAGCGGCCGGCGCGGACTTTATCGTTATCACCTGTAACGATGTACACCGTTTCGTGCCGGAAATCGAACCCTTGCTCGGCATTCCGTTTCTGCATATCGCCGAGGTAACCGCCACCGCCATCCAGGCTGCAGGGTTCCGCCGCGTCGCCCTGCTCGGGGTTCGCAAGACCATGGAAGGCAGTTTCTATCCGTCGGTTCTCGCCAGGCACGACCTGGATGTCGTCATTCCCGACGAAAGTCAGAAGACCTATATCCATGACAGCATCTACCAGGAACTGGTGCAGAACGATTTCCGTGACAGTACACGGCAGGCCTACAAATCCATTATTGCGGACCTCGGCACGCGCGGCGCCGACTGTGCCGCCCTCGCCTGCACGGAAATCCCCCTGCTGCTTGAGACCGACGATACACCGCTGCCGGCGTTTTCCACCACCGAGTTGCATTGTCAGGCCACGGTCGAACTCGCCTTGGCGTAACGACTTCGGGTCTCTCATTTAGTAATTTCCTTGCAGAAGGGAATCCAGATGTGGACTGTGCGAGGGAGACACTGGATCCCCGACTAAAGCACTCGGGGATGACGATGCGGTTGTTTGGCGCGTGTTGGTTTTCTCGTCATTCCCGCGCAGGCGGGAATCC
>JAGRHW010000373.1 GCA_020444765.1 Gammaproteobacteria bacterium
TCGGCGGCGGCCTGGAGCTGGCGTCGGCGACCCACATCCGTATCGCCGAGCCCGGCACCATCTATCAACTGCCGGAAGGGCGGCACGGCATTTTTGTCGGTGGCGGCGCCTCGGTGCGGGTGGCGCGTATTATCGGTGCCGGGCGGATGTGCGAAATGATGCTGACCGGCCGGATCGTCAATGCCGAGGAAGGCCAGCAGCTCGGCCTGTCGCATTATCTGGTGGAAGCCGGAGGCGCGATGGAAAAAGCGCTCGGTCTGGCTGAGCGCGTGGCCGAAAATGCAGCTATGGCAAACTGGGCCATGTGCAGCGCCATCGCGCGTATCGACAATATGGCGACCGATGACGGTTTTTTCACGGAATCCCTGACCGCGGCACTGACCCAGACCAGTCCGGAAGTGGCGGCGCGTATCGGTGATTTTCTGCAACGCAAGGGCAAGGGGCCAAGGCTATGACACCGCAACAGACATATCAGGAATTTGAGGCCGCCGCCCAGGCCACGAGTTACGACGACATCTGGCTGGTTGCCGGCCGGCGCACGCCGTTTGCCGATTACAGCGGCGTATTGCGTGATCTGTCGGCTACCGAACTGGGCATCTGTGCGGCACGTTCGCTGTTTGCCGGCAGCGGTATCGATGCCGGCGAGGTCGATAGCATCGTGGCCGGCAATATGGCGCAGTCGAGTTTTGACGCCTATTTTCTGCCCCGGCATATCGGCCTGTATTCCGGTGTGCGGGCAAATGTGCCGGCCTTGCTGGTGCAGCGTCTTTGCTGTACGGGATTTGATTGCATACTCGCTGCTGCCGATCAGATTACGCTCGGTAAATCTAGAGTTGTATTAGCCGTGGGTGCCGAATCGATGTCACGCAATCCGGTCGCGGCCTATACACATCGTGCCGGTTTTCGCATGGGGCAGGTGGATTTCCGGGATTTTCTCTGGGAAGCCACGCACGATACAGCGCCAGGTGACAATATGGGACAGACGGCCGAGAACCTTGCGGTCGAGTACGCCATCAGCCGTGAGGAGGTCGACGCCTTTGCCGCGCACAGTTTCGAACGTGCCGCCAGCGCCTGGGAGCGCGGCTATTTCGACGATGAAGTCAGCGCGGTGGAAAACCAGGAGCTGACGCCGGAGGGATTCAAACCGCGGCGCATCCGGCTGGCTGACAGGCAAAGCCGTTTCGAGCGAGACGGTCACGTGCGTCCGACCGATATCGCCACGCTGGGCAAGCTGCGTGCGGCTTTCGGCGGTGTACAGACCGGTGGCAACAGTTCGGCTATTGTAGACGGCTCGGCCGCGGTGATTGTCGCGCACGGTGACTGGGTTCGTGCCAATGGTCTCAAGCCAATTGCCCGCGTCGTTGCCGGAGCTCAGTCGGCGGTGCCGCCCCGCATCATGGGGATAGGTCCGGTACCGGCGATTCGTCGCGTGGCGCGTCAGGCCGGTATTCAGGTCGGTGATATCGGCCGGGTGGAGATCAACGAAGCCTTCGGTGCCCAGTACCTGGCTTGCGAAAAGGAGCTGGAACTCGACCGTGATCGGGTCAATGTCAATGGCGGCGCGATCGCCATCGGTCATCCCCTTGGCGCTTCGGGCGTACGCTTGACCCACACGGCCGGTCGCGCTATGCGCGAAGCCGATGTGCAGTATGCGGTTTCCTCGGCCTGCGCCGGTGGCGGGCAGGGGGTTGCGGTATTGCTGGAAAATTCCGGAGGCTGATGTCATGAAAACAGAAAACCACACGTTTATCGTCACCGGCGGTGCTTCGGGGCTCGGCGCGGCGACCATCCACGCCTTGCACGAAACCGGTGCCAAGGTCGTGATCGCCGATGTCGGTGAAGACAAAGGCCGCGCGCTGGAAGCGCAGCTCGGCGAGCGGGCGCTGTTCTGCAAGACGGATGTGACATCGCCCGCGGATGCGGAGGCGACGGTCAAGTCCGCCGTTGCGCGATTCGGCGCGTTGCACGGGCTGATCAGCTGTGCCGGCATCGGTAATGCAGGCCGGGTTCTCAGCAGAAACGGACCGATGCCGCTGGACGACTACAGTCGGGTTATCAACGTTAACCTGATCGGCACTTTCAATATGATCCGTATCGCCGCGGCGGCGATGGCGGAAAACACGCCGGAAACCGACGGCGAGCGCGGCGTTATCGTCAACACCGCGTCGGTCGCGGCCTTTGACGGGCAGATCGGCCAGGCCGCTTACGCTGCGTCCAAGGGCGGGATTGTGTCCATGACCTTGCCGATTGCACGTGAGTTCGCCCGTATCGGCGTACGCGTGATGACGATTGCACCCGGACTGTTTATGACGCCGATGATGGAAACCCTGCCGCAAGAAGTACAGGACTCGCTCGGCGCGTCCATACCTTTTCCCTCGCGCCTTGGTCAGCCGCAGGAATACGCCGCGCTGGTGTTGAGTATCGTCGGCAACACCATGCTCAACGGTGAAACCATTCGTCTCGACGGGGCGATCAGACTGGCGCCAAAGTAGTGTGAGGACAGGGATGAGCACATCCACGATTTACAGGCTGCGTATCGCCTTTTCCGATTGCGATCCGGCACAGATTGTCTTCTTCGCCAATTATTTCAAATGGTTCGACACTGCCAGTCGTGAGTTCTTCACCGCATGCGGTGTACCGAGTTGGCGCGATACCGAAGCCGATCGCGGGATTATCGGGACACCGCTGGTCGATGCCCAGGCGAGTTTCTGCAACTCTGCCACCTATGGTGAAGATATCGAAATCGAAACCGCGATCGTCGAGTGGAAGCGGAAAAGTTTTGTGCATCGTCATGTGGCGCGTCGCGGCGAGACGATTCTCTGCGAAGGGCGCGAAGTGCGGGTGTTCGCGGTCAGGGACCCGGAGAACCCGCTGCGCATTCGCGCAATCGAAATACCGGCAGATATTCGCATGGCCTGCGAATAAACACGGAGCAGACCGATGAGCTATCAAGCCCCGTTGCGGGACATGTATTTTATTCTCAAGGCGCTGGCCGGTTCCGATGAACTGAGCTTGTTGCCGGGATGCGAAGAAGCCAGCGAGGACCTGATCAAGGCGGTGCTGGAAGAGGCCGGCAAATTCGCCAGTGGCGTGCTGGCACCGTTGAACAGAGTCGGTGACCAGCAGGGTTGCCGGCTCGACGAAGATGGCACGGTCCACACGCCGGACGGCTGGGGCGATGCGTATCAGCAGTTTTGCGAGGCAGGCTGGCTGGGTCTGTCCTTGCCGGAAGAATATGGCGGACAGGGGTTGCCGAGAACCTTGTCCACGCCGGTCTGGGAAATGTGGTCGTCGGCCAATCATGCGTTTACCATGTTGCCGATGTTGACGCTGGGCCAGACCGAAGCGTTGATGATTGCCGCCGATGACACGCAAAAAGCGCTGTGGCTGCCGAAGATCGTCAGCGGCGAATGGGCCTGTACCATGAACCTCACCGAGCCACAGGCCGGTTCCGATCTGGCGGCAACCCGCAGCAAGGCCGAGCCGCAGGCCGACGGCAGCTATCGTTTGAGCGGGCAGAAAATCTTTATCTCCTACGGCGAACATGAGATGACGCCGAATATCGTGCATCTGGTGCTGGCGCGCCTGCCTGATGCGCCGCCGGGCGTAAAAGGTCTGTCCCTGTTCGTGGTGCCGAAGTTTATTCCCGATGCGAATGGCAAGCCCAGTACCAGGAATGATATTCGTTGTATCGCCATCGAACACAAACTCGGCATACACGGCAGCCCGACCTGTACTCTGAGCTTTGGCGGCGAGCAAGGCGGTGCGATCGGCTGGATGGTTGGCGAGCCCAATACCGGACTGCGCACGATGTTTATCATGATGAACGATGC
>JAGRHW010000374.1 GCA_020444765.1 Gammaproteobacteria bacterium
CCTGCAAAAAGGCGGCTCGCTGACAGCCGGTGAAATCGTTTTGCGGATCGAGCCGACGACGTTTGAGCTGACACTGAACCAGAGCCAGGCCGGGTTGGAAGCCAGCAAATCCTCGCTCCGGCAACTGGAGGTTGAACGGGAAAGCACGCGTCGTTCGCTGGACATCGCCAGGAAAAACCTCGAGGTCGGCGAAGCGGAACTGGAGCGGGTGAAAAAAATCTTCGAGCGCAAGCTGGTCGCGCAATCGGCGGTCGATGCCGAGGAACAGCGGGTGCTGGCGCTGCGCCAGCAGTTGCAGGATATTCAGGGCAAGCTTGCTGCCTTCGAGAGCCGTATGGCAGCGACCAGTGCGCAGATCGAGCAGTCGCAAAGCCAGGTCAGTCAGAGTGAGGACACGCTGGGCCGTACCGAAGTGGTTTTGCCATTTGATGCCCGAATCGGTGCCGTGCTGGTGGAAGAGGGCGAATTTGTTACCGCCGGCAGTGAGCTGTTCGAAGCGCTCGGGGTCGAGGCGGTCGAGATCAATGCCGAGTTGCCGACCTCAAGGTTGCGACCGCTGATCGCCGGAGCTATCGAGCGGCAAGGTGACGTGCCGGTCAGCGCGGCTTCCATGCAGAAAATGTTGACGACGCTGGAGCTGGAGGCGCGGGTGAGACTGGTCGGCGATCCGACCGGTGCCGCCTTGTGGAGCGGCAGGCTGACGCGCATCAGCGAGGCCGTCGATCCGACCCGCGATACCATCGGTTTGCTGGTGCGGGTGGAGGACCCCTACAGCGGCATCATTCCGGGCAGAAAGCCGCCGCTCGTCAAGGGCATGTTTACCGAGGTCGAGTTTGTCGCGCCTGAGCGGGAGGTGCTGGTTATTCCGCGCAAGGCCCTGCATCAGGGTCGTGTTTATGTGATCGACGAGCAGAACCGGCTGGATATCCGGCCCGTCGAGCTGGCATTCCGCCAGGGCGAGATGGTTGTGTTGGCGGATGAGCAGCCGGCGCTGACGGTCGGCGAGCGGATCATTGTCAGCGATGTGATACCGGTGATGCCCGGTCTGCTGCTCAAGCCGGTCGATTCCACGGCCGAGGAGAGTCTGGCCCGTCATTCCGTCGACCCCGACGACAGAACAGAACTGGTACCGGAACTTGAGCCGGACAGTGGACAATGATCACCTATTTCACGCGCCACCCGACGGCCGGCAATATCCTGATGATGGCGATCATCGCCATCGGTCTGGTGTCGATGAATTACCTCAACCGGGAAACCTTTCCGCAGCTCAAGCCGAGTAAGGTCGAGGTGCGGGTCTTGTATCCCGGCGCCAGCCCGTCGGATGTCGAGGATGCGATCTGTAACCGGCTGGAAGATGCCACCGATGGCATCAGCTATCTGTATGAGCAATCCTGTGACGCGCGCGACAATCTGGCGATATTTACGCTGGAAATGCTCGAATCCGGGGACATGCGTGCATTTACTGACGATATCAGAACAGCGGTCGACGGCATCAGCGATTTTCCGGCAGATGTTGAGGACCCGGTCGTCACCCAGCTCGGCCGAACCAGCCAGGTTGCCACGGTTGCGGTTACGTCCGAGAAACTGACGGCCGCCGAACTCAAAAGCCTGACCGAATATTACCGCGACCGCCTGTTGGCGATACACGATATTCCCATCGTCAGTCTCGACGGGTTTGCTGATCACCAGTTGCAGATTCTTGTCGACCCGGATGCGCGAAGAAAATACGGTCTCGGAATCCAGGAGGTCGCGGCGCTGGTCGCTTCGCAGGCGCTGGAGCTGCCGGCCGGTGATATCGATGCCGAATCCGCGACTTATCAGGTGCGTTTTGAAAACGCCCGCAAGACGGTCGAGCAACTGGAAGACCTGGTCGTGCTCGGCACTGACAATGGCGGGGAAGTCCGGCTTGGCGAGATTGCCAGAATCGAGGATCGCTTTGAAAACCCCGAAGACCGGGTGGAACTGAACGGCAAAATGGCCGGTCTGCTGAGAATCAGCAAAAACACCGCCGACGATACGCTGACCGTTTACGATGCCCTGGATGCATTTATCACTGAAGAGAACGCCCGCTTGCCGGAAAGCACGCGCCTTACCATCACTCAGGACAGTGCCTCCATCGTCCGCGACCGTTTGCAGTTGCTGCTCACCAATGGCTGGCAGGGGCTGATCCTCGCGACACTGACGCTGTTGCTGTTTTTCAGCTGGCGTTACACGTTCTGGGTGGCGCTGGGATTACCGGTTTCGTTTCTGGGCGGCCTGGCGATGATGGTGATGTTCGGCATTTCCATCAATATGATCTCCATGGTTGCATTATTGATGGCGATCGGCATCCTTATGGATGACGCCATCGTGCTTTCGGAAAGTATTGCACACGAATACAAAAAGGGTAAATCCGCGATGCAGGCGGCCATCGACGGCACGCACCGCGTCATTGGCGGGGTATTCGCGTCCTATCTGACATCCGCCTGTCTTTTCGGCAGTCTGCTGATGATGAAGGGCGATATGGGGCAGATACTGGGTGTACTGCCGGTGGTGCTGTTGTCAGTGCTGACCGTCAGTCTGATCGAAGCCTTTCTGGTCTTGCCGCATCATCTCTTGCATTCGCTTGAACACGCTGAAAATAATCATACGCCGACCTGGAGAATGCGTTTTGAAAACGGTTTCGGACATGTCCGTGAACGGGTTGGAAGACTGGCGGATACGGCGATCCGCTTTCGTTATGTCACTGTTGGGATTGCCTTCGCCCTGTTGATTTTGTCGGTAGGTCTGATCGCGACCGGCATGGTCAAATTCAAGGCCTTTCCGGATATCGAGGGCAACCAGGTGCAGGCCCGGGTATTGCTGAGTCAGAGCGCCTCGCTGGCGGATACCGAAGCGGCGATGCAGAAAATCCTCAGAGCGCTGGACGATACTGTCGCAGAGCTTGATCGACGGGAAAGTTCGAGTCTGGTTAAGAGCGCCCTGCTGACCTATGGCGTGCACGGTGACGTGCCGGAAAGCGGCGCGCATCTGGCTACCCTGAGTCTGGATCTGCTCAATACGGAAGAGCGGGTAACGACCATCGAGCAGTTGACCCGATTGTGGCGCCAGAACGCCGGCGATTTACCCGGTGTTTTGAGCGTGCAGTTTCGTGAGTCGGCAATCGGCCCGGCCGGCCGGGCAATCGAAATCCGCCTGATCGGCGATGATCTGCAGGAGCTGTCAGATGCGTCATGGAAATTGCAAGCCTGGCTGCAGTCCTACAAGGGCGTATCCAATCTGCTGGACGATCTGCGGCCGGGAATTCCGCAGTTCGCCGTCTCTCTTAAACCCGGCGCCCTGGCCGCCGGCCTGGATGCGCAAAGCATAGCCTCGGAGTTGCGGGCTGCCTACCAGGGGGCCAGGGTCGATGATATTTACCATGAGCGGGAAGCGTATGAAATCATCGCCAAAATCGACAATGCTGCCGGTGACGAACTGGCTATCCTCGATGATTTTACCCTGTTTTCTAAAACCGGCGAGGCGGTGCCGCTGGCCAGTGTAGCGAATCTGCATGAGCAACGCGATTTTTCCCGCATTGCGCGGGTCAACCGGAGCCGCACGGTGACGATTTCCGGCGACGTCGATGCGGCACTTGCCAACACCGGCGAAATTATCGCCCATATGCAGAGCGAATTTCTTCCAGAACTGCAAGCGCGGTACCCGGGAATTCGTTTTGCGCTGAAAGGCGAAGTCGAAAGCGGTGATGAAACAAAATTCTCGATTCTCAGCGGCTTCGGACTTGGTCTGCTGGGCGTGTTTTTATTACTGAGTTTTATTTTCCGGAATTACCGCGAACCCGCGCTGG
>JAGRHW010000375.1 GCA_020444765.1 Gammaproteobacteria bacterium
CGGGAACCGGCTGTCTGTGAGGCCTTAAAATAAGCGTTGCGGACAAGGGTGTGTCGATTGCCGTCTGCCTTATTTCATCCGCTTTTTCTGGCCTGTTCCTGGTGGCCGGCAGGTCGACGAGAACGGTCATGTATGCGGTGACATCAATGTTGTTTTACTCTATAGTGAAAACTATAGTAATTGCCGGAAACGACTCAGGGAGATCAAAACAAAAGCATGAGCGCCAGCCTACACAGTCGATGTGACGAATTCATGGAGAGTTACTGGGCAGGTGATAAGGACAAGCTGCCGAAGCACGAAAAGTTAAGTCAGGCGATCACGTCCGCCATCTTCGATGGGTTCTGGTTGCCGGGTGCCAAGTTACCCGCGGAAGCCGAGTGGGTACAAATCACTCCCTGCAGTCTCGGCACCGTGCAGCGCGCACTGCGCACGCTGGTGGAAAGCGGGCTGATTCAGCGCCGTCGCGGCAGTGGCACCGTCGTCGCGCATATGGATCGCCGGGTCGAAGAGCCCTGGCACATGCGTTTCTTCCGCAATGACAGCAACCGCGGTGAACTGGCCGAGGCCACAACCCGTGTAATCAGCCGCCGCAGCCTCGGTAAAACCGGACCGTGGTCCGAGGCTTTGAAGCAAGACGGCCACAAGGTTTTGAGAATCGACCGTGTCTGGACTGTCGATAACAGCTTCGAGGTGTATTCGGTTGCCTACCTGCTGGCCGACCGTTTCCCCAAGCTGGCCGATACCGACCTCGAGGATTTGAACGGTGTCAATTTCAAGAACCTGATCACCCGCGAATACAATCTGCCTGTGCAATCGATTCGCCAGAGTATCCGCATCGAGGATACCCCGGACTGGGTTCTGCAGCATTGCCGTTGGCCGAAAAAAGCCGCAGCCACTGTTCTCAATGTGGTCGCGTACTCCTTTGATCGGGACCCCTTGTATTATCAGGATTTCTACATCCCGCCTAACCCCTGCATCCTCGATATGGGTAATATCTCGGCGGCCAACGCCTGATCGTCCGGTCGCCCGTTAATCAGTTAAACGCTGACAGCGACGACTCCAGCTCCAATACCGTTCGACGGTAGTCGATCGTCATTACAGTTCGAGTCGCTGGCCCTGACCGGTTTGTTGCGCCTGGCGCGCCGCCACGGAGGCCACGGCCAGATCCTGCAGGCCGACACCGGTGCCGTCGAACAGTGTGATTTCATCGTCGGAACGGCGTCCCGGATGCTTGCCGTTGATGACCGCGCCGATTGGCGTGATGTCATCCTCGCTGATGGTCTGCCCGGCATAGGCATGCTGGCATTCACCAATTGAAATCGCCTGCGCAACCTCGTCGGTGAACAGGGTGGCCTCGGCGACCAGGGCCGCATCGACTTCCTGCTTGCCCTTGGTATCCGTGCCCATACAGGCGATGTGCGTACCCGGCTTGATCCAGGACTTCATCAGCAAGGGTTCGAAGGCCGAGGTAATGGTGATGATGACATCCGCCTCGGCGCCGAGTTGCTCGCGTTCGACCGCTTCGAACGCGATGCCGATCTCGCCGGCCAGTGTTTCGACTCGACCGAGCATCTCCGGATGCGGATTCCACGCGACAACTTTTTCAAACGAGCGCTGTTCGAGCGCGGCGCGCATCTGGAAGGTCGATTGATGACCGGCGCCGATCATGCCGAGCACGCGTGCGTCGGGTCGCGCCAGGTGCGCGATGGATACCGCCGACGAGGCGGCGGTGCGCAAGGCGGTCAGGTAATTGCCACCGACCAGTGCCTGCAACTGACCCGTGTCCGGATCGAACAGAAACACCGTCGACTGGTGATTGGTCAAACCCTTGTCGGCATTGCCCGGCCAGTATCCGCCCGACTTGACGCCGAGCGCGAGGCCGGCGCGGTCGAAGCCCGATTTGAAGCCATACAGGGCGTCGGCGTAACCAATCGCCTCGCGGATGACCGGAAAATTGTAGGCATCGCCGCGCGCCATCGCGCCGAATACCTGTTCGACCGCGCTGTAGGCCATGGCCCGGTCGAGTATCTGTTCGCAGGTGCTTTCCGACAGCACCAGGATTTCATGACTGGTTTGACTCATTGCAAACTCCATATGAGGTGAGAAAGAAAAGCTCAGCTGCGCGATCGACTCAGTAAGCCTTGCCGCGTGCCGACACGGGCCAGAGTGCCTCGACCTTGCCGTTGCGGACGCCGACGTACCAGTCGTGTACGTTGCAGGTCGGGTCGCAATGGCCGGGCACCAGCTTGAGCTTTTCGTTAATCTTGAGATGCCCTTCGGGATCGCTGATTACGCCGTGTTCGTCCGAGCATTTGATGTATTCGACATCGTCACGGCCGAAGACGTAGGGCAGGCCACTGTCGACCGATTGCGCCTTGAGGCCGGCGTCGCAAATCGCCTTGTCGGCCTTGGCGTGACTCATCACCGAGCTGAGAATAAACAGCGAATTTTTAAACTCGGAAATCGGCTTGTCGTTTTCATCGTGGATGGTCTGGTAATCGGCGTCCATAAAGGCGTAAGAACCGCACTGCAATTCGTTGTAAACGCCTGACTCGCCTTCAAAGTAATAACTGCCGGTACCGCCGCCGCCGACGATATCGCACTCGAGCCCCTCGGCCTTGAGCATGTCGATGCTGCGTCTGACCATGTCGACCGCGACATCGATCCTGGCCTTGCGCTCGGCGTAACTTTGCAGATGTTGCATGGCGCCCTGATACGCTTGCAGACCGGCAAACCTGAGGCCCGGCGCGGCGGCTACCGCCTTGGCGATATCGACCACCGGCTGACCGGCCTCGACACCGCAGCGTCCCGCGCCGCAATCGATTTCGACCAGCACCTCGATAGTGTTGCCGTGGCTGACCGCGGCCGCCGACAACTCGGCGACGTTGGCGATATCGTCGACGCAGCAAATCGTGCGTGCGCCGTAATTCGGCAGTTTCGCCAGACGCTCGATCTTGGCCGGGTCGCGTACCTGATTGGATACCAGGATGTCGCTAAAACCGGCGCGCGCGAACACCTCGGCCTCGCTGACTTTCTGACAGCAGACGCCGATGGCGTCGCCCTTTTCGATCTGGTAGCGCGCGACATCAACCGACTTGTGCATCTTGCCGTGCAGGCGATGGCGAATGCCGGCCTTTTCGCAATAGGCGCGCATCACCTCGATATTATGTTCGAAGGCATCCAGGTCGACGACCAGGCAGGGGGTCTGGATATCGGCTTCGTTCATCCCGATCCGCGCCGGGATGTCGTAGCCCACTTCCAGTTCATCGTAATTGACTTCGGCATTCATAAATTTGTCTCCGCTTTCTTCAGTGTTGGTTCCACGGCAGTTTGTCGAGATCGACATTGCCGCCGGTGATAATCACGCCGACACGCTTGCCGGCGAATTCCTCGCGATGTTTGAGTATCGTCGCCAGCGGCACCGCGCTGCTCGGTTCCATGACGAGTTTCATGCGCTGCCAGATCAACCGCATGGCGTGGACGATTTCCTCTTCGCTGGCGGTCAGGATGTCTGTGACATAACGGCTGACGAAATGCCAGGTCAGCTCCTTGAGCGGAACCTTGAGTCCGTCGGCGATGGTTTGCGGCGCATCGTCGGCGATGATGTGCCCGGCGCGAAACGAGCGTGCCGCGTCGTCGGCATTGAGCGGCTCGGCGGCGTACACCCGGACATCCGGTGCGATGCTCGACATGGTCAGACAGGTGCCTGACACCATGCCGCCACCGCCGATCGGTGCGATTACCGCATCGAGGTTTTCCACCTGTTCGAGTAATTCGCGCGAGCAGGTGGCCTGGCCGGCGATGACCCGATGGTCGTTGTACGGG
>JAGRHW010000376.1 GCA_020444765.1 Gammaproteobacteria bacterium
GCAAATACCACCATCACGGCGCTGGAACAGCAGAATAAGTTCGCCGCAACGCGGCTCCCGAGGGTAGAATCCGCGTTTTTCCAAAGCGCGCATCCATGGACCTGCTCTCCCCCGAGATTCTGACCCTGTTGCTGGCGACTGCACTGGCGGCCGGTTTTATCGACGCCATCGCCGGCGGCGGCGGCCTGCTGGTATTGCCGGGTCTGCTGTTTACCGGCATGTCACCAAGCCAGGCGCTGGCGACCAACAAACTGCAGGGTACCTTCGGCACCCTCAGCGCTACCCTGACGTTTATCCGCTCGAAAAACCTGCGGCTGTCCGGTCTGTGGCCGACCATCATCATGACGGCATTGGGCGCCGGTCTCGGCGCCTGGCTTGCGCAAAGCCTGCAGGCCGAATCCCTGCGCCAGGTGATTCCCGTGCTGCTGATCGCGATCGCGCTCTATTACAGTTTTTCACCACGAATCGGGCACAGCGCAAGCGACGAAAAAATCAGTGCGCGCGCCTTCTCGTTCTCGGCCGCGCCCGGCATCGGTTTCTACGACGGCTTTTTCGGTCCGGGCGCCGGCGCCTTTTACTCGACCGCCTACGTGGTCCTGCGCGGCTTTCATCTGCTGGCCGCCACCGCGCACACCAAGGTACTGAACTTCACCAGCAATTTCGCCTCCCTCGTCGTTTTTATCGCCGGCGGCGAAGTTTTGTGGAAAATCGGCCTGCTGATGGGCGTTGCGCAACTGATCGGCGCCAACCTCGGTTCGCGTCTGGTGATCCTCAAGGGCGCCGGGCTGGTGCGGCCGATGCTGATCATTATGTCCTTACTGATTACAATCAATCTGGTGGTAAAGGACGACTCGCATTTTTTGCATCGCTGGCTGGTTTGGTTTTTTGCGGATGGCGTTTGACGGACATGACACAGTGTCTCTCGTCATTCACGACCCCGATCGAGGATCCAAGCTACGTGGTTGCGACTGCTGTAAACTTACCAGGCTTATAGCGCTTTATCGGATTCGTGGGTGCCGTTGCTCACTCCGGTGATACGGGCTTGCGCAGCCTGCTTAGGAAATATCGCTGCTGGATTCCCGACCCCGATCGGGAATCCAGCTACGTGGTTGCGACTGAGGTAGACTTACCGGCTTTATGTCGCCTTATCGGACTCGTGGATCCTGTTGTTCACTCCGGTGATACGGGTTTGCGCGGTCTGTTCTGGAAACATCGTAGCTGGATTCCCGCCTGCGCGGGAATGACGATTCACGGAATAGCGGATGGTATGCTTGCTCGAGTTTGACACAACGCACCCCCGTCATTCCCGACCCCGATCGGGAATCCAGCTGCGCGGTTGCAACTGAGGTAAACTTACCGGCTATACAGCGCCTTTTCGACTGGAGAGATCAATGAAAGTCACGTGTTTCGGAGCCACCCGGGAAGTCACCGGGTCCTGCCATCTGCTGGAGGTTGCGGGCAAAAAAGTGCTTCTCGATTGCGGCATGATCCAGGGCCGGGCCAAGGACGAGGCGCGCAATCGCGAGCCGTTTCCGTTTGATGTCGCTTCGCTCGATGCTGTGGTGCTGAGTCACGCGCATATCGATCACAGCGGCCGGCTGCCGTTGCTGGTCAAATCCGGATTTACCGGGCCGATTTATTCGCATGCGGCGAGCATCGATCTGTGCAAAATCCTGCTGAAGGATTCGGCCTATATCAACGAACGCGAGGTTCAGTGGGAAAACCGCAAACGTGAGCGCAAGGGTCTGAAATTACTGGAGCCGCTTTACAGCCAGCAGGATGCGGCCGAGGCCATGCAAAATTTCGAGGCGCTGGCCTACGCCGAACCGCGTGAGATTCTGCCCGGTGTTACCGTCACTCTGCACGATGCCGGACACATCATCGGTTCGGCCATCGTCGAGCTGACGCTGTCGGAAAACGGTATCGACAAAACCCTGGTTTTCAGCGGCGATCTCGGCCACCGGGGTTCACCCATTCTGCGCGACTACAGCCTGCTGGAGCATGCCGACCTGGTGATGATGGAGAGCACTTACGGCGACCGCGATCATAAGGGCTGGGACGAAAGCTTCGAGGAAGTCAGCGAGATCGTGCGGATCATCAATAACAGCACCGGTAATGTGCTGATCCCGGCGTTTGCGGTCGGCCGCAGTCAGACGATTCTTTACATGTTCGCCAAATATGCCAGGGAATGGCAACTGGATCGCTGGCAGATTTTTCTCGACAGTCCGATGGCGATCGAGGCGACCGCGGTTTACGCCCGGCATACCGATCTTTATGACGAGGCCGCCAGCGCCTTCTGGCAGGAAAACGACAGCCTGATGCACCTGCCAAACCTGCATTACAGCAAGACTTCGGAACAGTCGATGAAGCTCAACCGCATCAGCGACGGCGCGATCATCATCGCCGGCAGCGGTATGTGCACCGGTGGCCGCATCAAGCATCACCTGAAACACAATGCCTGGCGCAGCAACTGCCATATCGTGATTACCGGTTATCAGGCGCACGGCACCATCGGCCGCGACCTGGTCGACGGCAAGCGGCATATCCGTTTATGGGGCGAGACGATTCGCGTCGCTGCGCAGGTGCATACCATCGGTGGGCTTTCCGCGCATGCCGGCCAGCGCGGCCTGCTGGACTGGTATGCCGGTTTCAAAAACCGCCCGCGGGTTTTGCTGGTACACGGTGAAGAGGAGGCAATGGAGGTTTTTGCCGGCCGTTTGCGGAACGACTATCAGGCGAAAGTCGAAATCGCCACGCATGGGCAGAGTTACGAGATTTAGCGTCCGCTCACGCCGAAGCTGACGACGGAAGATCAAACACCGCCGGCGTGCACGATCTCGTAATACAACTTCTCCAGCTCGGCTTTATGCTCGGTTTCTTCGTTGGCGAGAAACTGAAACAAATCGTGTATCGGCCCCGGCTCGGTTGAGGCCGCCAGTGCGTGATATTGCTTCATGGCCGTGTCTTCGCGGCCCAGCGCATACTGCAAGACGGTCTGATCATCGGGTTTGTCGCCAAGATCCGGCACATGGACCGCGTCGGAAAACTTACCGTCGCTGGCCGGCTTCTCTATACGCTGGTTGACCTGCTCCGCGATGTCCGCCCGCCCGGCGAGTTCGGCAAAAAGCTCGTAGTGACGTTGTTCTTCCTGCGCCAGCTCCTCGACCAGCCAGCGAATGTTTTTGCTTACTTTCGGAATCAGATCGGTGTAGAAATCCCGCGCGGCCTTTTCAAATCCGGTCGCGATATCCAGCACTTCCTTTACCGTGGTGCTTGCCTGCAGACGCGCGCGTCCGCTCGATTCGATTTCACTCATAGCGCTTGTTTCCGCTCCATCAGATACTCATCAATTGACGTTGCCACTTTATGGCCGTCCGCGACAGCGGTCACCACGTCCGGTCCGTGCACCATATCGCCCGCGGCCCAGAGCCAGTCAAGATTCGTACGGCCGTTATTATCGATCTGCACGCGACCGCGATTCCATTCCAGCTGTTCGGTCAGTTCATCGCCGAGCACGGAAATATCGGCCATCTGTCCGATCGCTTCGATAACGCTTTGCGCCGGGTGGAACTGCTCGTCGGTCTCGTCATAGCGTGGCGCAAAGCGTCCCTGTTCATCAAAAATCGACAACACCTTCCAGGTTTTCAGCCCGGCGACATGGCCGTCCTGAATGTCGATTTGTTGCGGCCCGCGGGCATCGAGAATGTTCACGCCCTCTTCCAGCGCTTCTTTCACCTCATCCGGATCGGCAAGAAAATGCGCCATGTCTTCGAGCGCCGTGACCGTGACCTTGATCTCGCCATAATGCTGCTTCTGCAGGCGGG
>JAGRHW010000377.1 GCA_020444765.1 Gammaproteobacteria bacterium
ACCTAATCAAGCACATAAACACTAATGGAGGAACTAAGGAAAGTCGCCCTGGTTGCCAACAGAGGGTTTGCCATTCGCAGCTCCCGCCTGTTGCTGATAAGGGAGCTGATCAATAGGGGATGTACGGTTTTGGTGATTACCAGCGACGATGAACATGCACATGCCCTGGTGCGCGAAGGCGTAGTACTGGAAGTTATCAGTTTTAATCGCGGAGGGTTCAATTTTTTCCGTGATATACTTGCATTCATTGGCTTGTTGAGTATTTACAGGCGACATAAACCCAATCTGGTACACCATTTTCACGCGAAACCTGTGATAATCGGCACCTTGGCAGCTCGAATCGCAGGCAACAAGAACTGCCTTATTGTCAATACAATTACCGGTCTCGGTCATGCTTTCATAGCCGGAGGCTGGACGAGGAAATTGGCCGGGCTTGGATACAAAATAGCCTTGCGCAAGGCAAGTCTTACCATTTTTCAGAACCGTGATGATCAGTCCTTATTCATCGAAAACCAATGGGTTCAGGATAACAGGACACGCCTGATCATTGGCTCCGGTGTTGATTCCGAAAAATTTGTGCCCGGCGAAAAGATCACGCCAAGCAACGGAGGCTTACGCATCCTTATGGTCGGGCGTCTCTTGTGGCAAAAAGGCGTAAAGGAATTTGTTGAGGCTGCCCGCGTGTTAAAGGCGGATTTTCCTACTGCGAGCTTTGAAATCGCTGGAGAGCAGGATCCTGTTCACCCCGATTCAATACCAATGAGTTATCTGGAGCAGTGCCGACAAGATGGTATTATCTCGTATATTGGGTACCTGAACCGCCTGGAAGATGAACTTAAATCCGTGGATCTTTTTGTTCTACCCTCTTATCGGGAAGGGGTGCCCCGTGTGGTACTGGAAGCTTCGGCTGCTGGAGTACCTTGTGTCGGCGCGGACGTCCCGGGGACCCGCGAAGTTATTGATAACGGTAAAACCGGTTTTCTCGTTCCCGTAAAGGATAGCGCCGCACTTGCTGAAGCAATGCGAAAACTCATGCTGGACAGTACTTTACGTGTGCAAATGGGCAAGTTTGCCAGAGAGTCCGTTAAAAACAACTTTGACATCCGGGCAATCACTCGGAAACAACTTGAACTTTATAATGATCTTAATCTTTGGTCGGGACCTCAATGAGCCGAAGCTATCAGCCAATCATTATTGTCGGCGCGCCTCGTTCCGGTACCAATATGCTCCGTGACATCTTGTGCCAAATAGACGGGAACGCCACATGGCCATGTGATGAGATCAACTATATCTGGCGTTACGGAAATGCATCTTATCCTTCCGATGAGTTTCCACCCCAACGGGCAACACCTAAAATAAAGAAGTACATCAATAATAAATTTGATGCGATTGCTAAAACATACAACGCCGAGAGTGTTATAGAAAAAACCTGTGCCAATTCAATTCGACTTGAATTTGTCAATGAAGTCATGCAGGATGCAAAGTATTTGTTTATTTACAGGGATGGTATTGATGTTGTCGCCTCAGCCAGGGTGCGCTGGACAGCCGATTTAGATATTGGATATATTTTAAAAAAATTAAAATATGTACCAATT
The DNA here is from genome assembly GCA_020444765.1 of Gammaproteobacteria bacterium. The sequence continues at coordinate 1,596 of JAGRHW010000377.1, forward strand.
GCCGACTTGCCATATTACGGCTCCCGCTATTTATTTAATCGGTTTTACCGGCTGTTTTCAAAAGAAAAACGTCTGGCTTATTGGGGGCCCCAATTAGACATGTTAGAAGGAACGCAGAGAAAACGCTCAATTCATGAAATCTGTGCGCTGCAATGGCAACGGTGTATCGAGAAATCAGAGCAGTTTTTGAAAACCTTGCCCCCGGAAAGGGTTTACAGAATCCGGTACGAAGATTTCGTCAGCGCTCCTGAGCAGGAAATAGATGGCGTTATTCGGTTTATTGGTAAGTCCGCAAATGCTACTGACATCAAAAAACTTGTCAGCGGTATTTCAGCTGGAAGTATCGGCAAAGGGAGGCGTCAACTTAGCGCTGAAGAGATTGAAAATTTGATGCCGTTGATCGGACCTGAACTGTTACGACTTGGCTATGCCAACCAGTAGTGGATCTGCAGGATTGAGCCTGTCACAACGTTGTTTAAAACGCGGTTTTGATCTGCTTGTATCATTCTCAGGTTTGCTTCTCCTCTCTTGGTTAATCGGAATTACGTATCTGATTGCATCAATCGATACAAAAGCAAACGGTTTTTTTCTGCAATCAAGAGTTGGAAAAAATGGTAAATATTTTAATGTTATAAAAATAAAAACCATGCGCCCTGTTACGGGGATAAACACAACCGTAACCAGAGATGGTGATCCCAGGATTACAAAACTTGGGTTTCTAATTAGAAAATATAAGCTTGACGAGCTTCCTCAACTTATCAATGTGTTTTTCGGACAGATGAGCCTCGTCGGCCCAAGACCTGATGTACCTGGGTTCGCGGATAAACTGACCGGAGATGACCGAATAATATTAACAATTCGCCCTGGTATCACCGGCCCCGCGACTTTGGCTTACCGAGATGAAGAAAAACTGTTGGCGGAACAAGATGATCCGGAGACATATAACAAAAAAATCATTTATCCTGAAAAAGTCAAAATAAATCGCGAATATATTGAAAACTACAGTTTTTTCAGGGATATTGTTATTCTATATAAAACCATTTTCAACACCGGAAATGGCAGTCTAACGGATTCGACTTCTAATAAAAAACCTTTTCATAATCAATGGTAGATTTAATAAATTTATTCGATTTATTGTTTTAATATGAACAATATTCGCCCTGAGCAGGGTGAATAAATATACTCATAACCGGAAAGCTCTTCAAAGAGCTGGTGACAATCAAACAGGACTATAAAATTTTATAACGGGGATGTATGTTGCCTAGTACCTGGCCTTGTTACAGTGATGAAGAAATCGAAAAAGTATCGTCTATTCTCCGGTCCGGTAAGGTAAATTATTGGACGGGGGAAGAGGGTAGACTCTTCGAGCGGGAGTTTGCGGAGTACATTGGTACTCGTTACGCGATAGCTATCGCAAATGGCTCCCTTGCACTTGATCTAATAATACAAGCACTAGGCATTTCACCAGGAGACGAGGTAATCGTATCTCCAAGAACCTTTATTGCTTCGGTCGGATGCATTGTTTCGGCGGGAGCTATACCTGTCTTCGCGGATGTTGACCCCGACAGTCAAAACATTACAGCTACAACCGTCCGTGCATCTCTGACGGCAAAAACAAAGGCAATTATTTGCGTGCATTTAGCCGGCTGGCCATGTGATATGGATGAAATCATGGACATTGCGAAGGATAAAGGACTGTGGGTTATCGAAGATTGCGCTCAGGCACATGGTGCGACTTATAAAGGCCGAGCTGTAGGCTCTTTGGGCCATGTGGCGGCTTTTTCTTTTTGTCAGGACAAAATTATCTCAACTGGCGGCGAGGGAGGGATGATAACCACCAACGACGAAAATCTGTGGGATAAGATCTGGTCATTAAAGGATCACGGTAAAAGCTATAAGGCTGTCTTTGAGCAGACACATTCACCGGGTTTTCGTTGGGTGCATAACTCATTCGGCACCAATGCGAGAATGACTGAAATGCAATCAGCGATTGGCAGAATACAGCTGAGACGTTTGAGTGATTGGAATCGGCAGAGGCGGAGTTATGCCCAGGCGATACTCTCTCATTGTGCCAAATATAGTGTTCTTCGGGCGCCACAGCCTGGAGAAGAAATTAATCATGCCTATTACAAATGTTATGTGTTTGTTGTGACTGAGAAAATCCGAGCGGATTGGAATCGTAACCGCATTATTCAAGAAGTGAGTCACCA
>JAGRHW010000378.1 GCA_020444765.1 Gammaproteobacteria bacterium
GCAATCTGAAAGGCGTGCTGATCGCCGTGCCGGTCGTGAATATTTATGGCGTGCTCGACCGGTCGAGGTATCTGCCGGACCGGCGCGACCTCAATCGCTCATTTCCCGGCTCCAGAAAAGGCTCCATGGCAGCGCGCATCGCCGATGTGTTTATGCAGGAGATCGTCAGCCAGTGCACGCACGGTATCGACCTACATACCGGGGCGATTCACCGCTCTAATCTGGCGCAGGTCCGCGCCAATCTCGACGATGCGGAAACACTGCAGCTGGCGCAAAAATTCAACGTTCCGGTGCTGATCAATGCCGACCTTCGGGATGGTTCACTGCGCGGCGCGGCAGCTGCGCTTGGCGTACGGATGCTGCTCTATGAAGCCGGCCAGGCATTGCGCCTCGATGAGTTGTCTATTCGTGCCGGGCTGCACGGCATACTCAATGTCATGCGCGAGATCGGCATGCTCCCACCGGGTTCACGTCGCAAATCCAGGCAGAAGCCCTTTATCGCCCACTCGAGCAGTTGGGAGCGCGCCTCGCAAAGCGGCATGATGAGAACCTTTGTTCCTCTCGGCGCGCATGTCAAAAAAGGCGATCAGATCGCCATCATCTTCGACCCGATTACCGGCAGGGAAACACCGGTCGACACCCGCTACTCCGGCGTCGTCATCGGCCGTAGTGAATTACCATTGGTACATGAGGGCGATGCAATTTTTCATATCGCCCGCTTCGAGGGAAAAGCCAGCCGGGTCGCGGAACATGTCGAAGCCTTCCAGCAGGATCACGAACCCGGCGAGTCGGAAACCTCCCGCGAACCACCGATTTACTAGAGCCTGATTTTAAACGGGCATCGATGGCGCGGTTCGCTCAGGAGTTCTCCAGCCACTGATCGATGGCCTCGATCAGCTCGCTGTTCTTGCCATCGAAAAAATGCTCCGCCCCGTCCACCCGCTGTTGCCGGTAAGCCTTGTTTTCAGCGGCCGCGGCCGCCCTTTTCTCAACGGTATCGAGCACACTGTCTAAATCGTTGCTGCCATACAGATCCAGCACCGGCAGTTTGATCTTGGCAAGCGCATTGGCCGAGTTGATGTGCTCATCGGCCTGGGTCGCGCCCATGCCAATCGCCACAAAAGCCCGGGCCGTCGATGCATTATTGGCCAGATAATAGGCCGACATCGAAGCGCCCTGACTGTGCGCGACGATCACGATATCGGTATAACCCTTGTCCTGCAGAAAGGCTTCCGCGGCCCTGAAACGGCCCGGAACTTCCGGATAAAGCGGCACATATTCTTCATAGCCGGCCTCGTTTGCCAGGATCGGCATCTGGATGGAAAGGGTGCTCCAGCCGCGGCCGGTCATCTGGACACGGACCGGTTTGACGACCTGATCCCAGTCGGGATGCACACCGGTACCATGCACCACGATCATCGCTCTGTCCGACGCCTCCTCGGCTTCGGTAAAGATCGACAAAAATTCGTGCCCGTCGTCTTCCAGCCATACCGCCTCGCCATCGAGCAGTGCATCGACGATCTGATCCGCCCAGCGTTGTTCCTTGGCGGTATCCGACGCTTGTACAAGCGCGCCGCCCAGCAGGGCCGATAACAAGACAATAAGCAATCGCATAAAACCTTCCTCCCGCCCCGGTGGAGCTTATCAGTGCCTGTTCAACTTTTTTGTGCCGATACGAACGGCAAACGGCATCAGAGATGCTTAAACTGGCTTTTGAGGCAGAGTAAATTTGCCGACGGTAAAAATCAATCGCTATTGTGCGCTACCAAATGTGCGATTTTTGCTTAAACTATGGCGTCGTTTCGGATGGTGGCGCTCACGCCCGCCAGCGAAGCTTTCTTGAATCAGCCAGCCGGAGATTTGTTACACGATGAGCAGCACAACGGATCAGGATGACCACGTTACGGTAATCGAACCGGCGAGCGGCTGGGAACTGCCGGATTTCCGGGAACTCAAGGCTTATCGCGACCTGTTTTATTTTCTGGTCTGGCGGGATGTGAAAGTGCTCTACGCCCAGACCATACTTGGATTTGCCTGGGCAATCCTCAACCCCCTGATGCAGATCGTCGTGTTCAGCGTCATCTTCGGCCGGGTCGCGGGCATCGACACCGACGGCATTCCCTACGTGCTGTTTTCAACCGTCGCGATTATCCCCTGGACCTATATGTCGGACGCCATGTCCCGCTCCAGCGAAAGCCTGGTAACCGGCCAGAACATGCTCGGCAAGGTGTATTTTCCGAGGATCGTCTATCCGCTGACCCCCATTCTTGCAAAACTGGTGGATTTTCTGATTTCCCTGGTATTGCTGGTCGGCGTGATGATTTACTTCGGCGCGACACCCGGCTGGAACCTGGTTTACCTGCCGTTCATGATCGTCCTGATGATTCTGGTGCCGGCCAGCATCGGGCTGCTGCTGTCGGCCTTTGCGATACGTTACCGCGATGTCAAATTCGCCATGCCGGTCGTCATTCGCATGCTGATCTATTCCGCGCCGATTTTGTATACCGCCTCGACAATTTCTGAGCCCTACCGTTTTCTCTATTCGCTCAACCCCATCGTCTCGGTGATCGAAGGCTTTCGCGCCTGCCTGCTGGGCACGCCGATGCACTGGCAATATATCCTGCCGGGAACCCTGGTGGCTCTGGCGATGCTGCTGTTCGGCGCCTTGTATTTCAGACGCATGGAACGGGTTTTCGTGGATGTGATTTAGTCCGCCAGATGGCGCATCAGTCACCGCTGAACTGAGTTTCCCAACGCAACAAGGGGCGAACCACGCCGGGTATGTCACGCACCCAGTCGCCTCTTGCCGTCAGAATGCCAGGCACCATTCGATCAACCACCTGGAAACTCACCACCTCGCTTTCGGCGAATTCCTGAAAGTTTTGCGGAGCCATCACCCGCATCAACGCCATCAGGAAGAGATTGCCTTCAGACAGCAGGTTCGGTGGAATCCAGGCAGTCGTGGTGTAAGTGCCCTTCGGACGAACTTTCTTACGCCATTCGGGATCGACGTCCAGCGTCAGAAATGCAACCACGCCCTCCTCATTGACCAACTGAAAGTGCGGTAACAGGGTGTGGCCCGCGGCGAGAACGTCAAACGTCATTTCCAGACCGACCGCTTCAGTGACATCCACCGACGGCGTGGTCTCGCCCGCCTCATTCTTGATTCGGACATTTCTCAGACGCACCACGTTACCGCCGGGCGATTTTTCCGGCGTCTCCCACGAACGTTCCGCATGCGTGCCGGTTCCTTCATGCATGTAGTGTGCAACGATTTCCTGCGCCGGCCCGTCGGCGACCAGTCGCCCGTTGTCCAGCATGATAACCCGCTCACACAGGCGGCTGACCGCCGCCATATTGTGCGATACGAAAAAAACCGTCCGGCCCTGGCTGCCGACGTTTTCCATCTTACTCAGGCACTTTTCCTGAAAAGCCGCGTCACCAACCGCCAGCACTTCATCGATAATGAGAATTTCCGGCTCAAGATGCGCGGCAACGGCAAACGCCAGACGGACGCGCATACCGCTGGAGTAACGCTTGACCGGTGTGTCGAGAAATTTTTCAACCCCGGAGAACTCGACGATTTCATCAAACTTCCGGTCGACTTCCTTTTTTCTCATGCCAAGGATGGTGCCGTTTAAATAAACGTTTTCGCGACCGGTCAGTTCGTTATGAAACCCCGTGCCGACCTCCAGAAGGCTCGACGTTCGGCCGTGGATTTCAACCCTTCCGCGCGCCGGTGGCGTGATCTTCGAGAGAATTTTCAGCAGCGTCGATTT
>JAGRHW010000379.1 GCA_020444765.1 Gammaproteobacteria bacterium
CGACTTTGACGATACACATGAATTTGATATGAGTGCTGATGTCGCAATCAATAAAAGAGTCAACCTTGATGACATCTCTGACGAGTCCGACAAAGAAAAATCGCTTGATGAATTCTTCTCAATGCCTGATGAAATCTCTTATGATAAGGGAAAAACTGAAGTTGATCTTGACCGGATCCATGATGAATTGATGGGCGAGGAATTGGATTGACTTTTTTCAGTTATATCTTGATTTTTTGACTTTTTCCTATTTGCAAACTGATTTTTATTTCTTGATCTCAAAGCTGGATTCCCGATAAAACCACTCGGGAATGACAACCCTAAAAACCGTCGTCCCCGAACGCTTTTGTCCGGGGATCCAGCAACTAATCCTCCCAAACCGCCTTACCCAAATAAATAACAGCAACCACCAGCAGCTACGCGTTACAACCGCGAGCGCTTAGACTAACTGCAACTGGATTCGCGATAAAAGTTCGGGAATGACAGCCCCATAAAAACCGTCGTCCCCGAGCGCTTTTGTCGGGGACCCAGCAATAAACTCACCTCCAACTACACTCCCAATAAATCCATCCGCGCTTAGGTGTGGTACCACCATATTCCGTCAGGGGTTTTCAATCATTAATATCCGGAAAACCCCCGCCTTGATTGAACAATTTAATTAGCGAAAAAAGCAACAAACTGTTAAATTGTAGACAAAATTTGACGGTTTGAATAAGCATCAACTTGTAGCTAAATGCTAGGCTTTCAAGCCATCCGGTTATAACTCGCAGCTTTCCGAAAACCATTTAACATTTAAAATTAAGAATGTTGCTAAAAAGCAACACTAGCAGTATTTGGGGACAAACGCTGAACTAGTTCGCAGTTTGGTTGTTTGTGAGAACTGCCTGACAAGACACATTCACAGTTTGCTGTCAAACTATTGACCATCTGAGTGGGTTTGGACTGGCAGTGTGATTGTTGCAACAGCAAATGTGAATCAACTCATGAAGGGATTTCCAGCGATACCGTTCAACCATACTGCCAGATTCCTGTTTGAAAACCTATCCAACACCGGCAGAACAAAAAAGCAACTGTTATCATTCGCCATCGACGGTGGCATCAGCGCTTTTTCTATCTGGGCGGCCTATTCACTTCGTCTGGGCTTGCCTTATACCGATCTAAACAATATCTGGCATTTACTCCTGCTCATGCCGGCAATCACCGTATTGACCTTTGCTGCCTTGGGTATTTATCGCTGGGTAGTACGCACCTCAACCGGCAGAGAGCTGGAGCAGATCGTTAAGGGGGCGATTATCTCCTCGACGGTATTACTGATCGTGCTTTATCTCTTCCCCAGTACCTCAGCACCGCGCTCCATTTTTGCAATTTACGGCGCTTTGCTCATTATTCTGTCCATTTCAGTCCGAATGGTCTGGGCCAAACTGCATAATTTCGGCGTGGAACGTCAAGGCAAACCAGTGGCCGTTTATGGTGCGGGGTCCGCGGGCCGACAACTGGTTACCTTAATGCGGCTGAGCTCAGAGTATTGCCCACAGTTCTACCTTGATGACAGCCACTCTCTTATCGGCTCCACCATCATGGGGCTGCATGTATATAATCCCAAGCGAGCTGATCTGCATCAACTGCTGAAAAAGCATGCCATTGAAGAGCTGGTCATGGCTATGCCATCGGTCCAGGGCGAGCGCTATAGCCGCATACTAATCGATCTGCAAATACATAATATCCCGCTTAAAACCGTTCCATCGGTAACGGATATCGTCTCCGGAAAAAAATGTCCTGACGAGGTTCGTGAACTCAAACTGGAAGATCTGTTAGGTAGATCCCCGGTAGAACCTGACCAGGGCCTCATGGCAAAAACCACCCGAGGCAAACGTATCCTGGTAACCGGTGCCGGAGGATCGATCGGTTCCGAGCTGTGCCGGCAACTGCTCGAACTCAAGCCACAGTCCATGATTTTGTTTGATAACAGCGAAGCAGCGCTTTACCAGATCGAGCAAACGCTACTGGAGAGGGCCGAAAAAAAGAATCTTAAAACCCCAATTATTCCCAGGCTTGGCTCGGTAGCAGATGCCAACCGGCTCGAAGAGGTTTTTTCCAAATACCAACCTCAAACGGTCTATCATGCGGCCGCATACAAACATGTGCCGATGGTCGAAGCCAACCCCTTTGAGGGCATGAAGACCAACCTCTTCGGCACCAAGACACTGGTTGAAACAGCCGAAAAATTCTTGACCGAAACCTTCGTTTTCATCTCTACCGACAAAGCGGTGCGCCCAACCAATGTCATGGGTGCAAGTAAACGTCTTAGCGAAATTGTCATCAATACCCATGCGGAATTAAAAAACCAGAAAACCCGGTTTTGTATCGTAAGGTTCGGCAATGTACTCGGCTCATCCGGTTCGGTCATACCCAAGTTCACCGACCAGATAAAAAAAGGCGGACCCGTGACAGTCACCCATCGGGACATGACGCGTTACTTTATGACCATATCCGAAGCAGTTTCTCTTGTAATACAAGCAGGCGCCATGAGTCAGGGAGGCGAGGTCTACCTGCTCGACATGGGTGAACCGGTAAAAATATGGGACCTCGCAAAGGCTATGATAAAGCTGAAGGGCAAATCAGTCCGATTGGCTGATAACGGTAATACACTATTCGCTGACAGCATAGAAATCCGCGAAACGGGCATAAGGCCGGGCGAAAAGCTTTTTGAAGAACTGCTAATCACGCTCGACAATGCAACGCCTACTGCACATCCCAAAATATTCAAGGCTGACGAATCTCAGCGTATCGATATAACGCTGCTCAACAATCAACTTGATGAGATCAAACAGGTGATAGAAAACTCGACCAGCAAGGTGCATCTGCTAACGGTACTCGAGGGTTTTAATCTCGGGTATAACCAGCTGGAAGCAAACCTCAACAGGCATTCGGGGTTAAGGTGATAAAGGAGGGAATAGCAAGCCAGTAAAAGCACGTTATTACAAGACAGGCTAATTTGGAGTGGAGGGCTCACTGGCGCGAAAATACAAGTGGTACGTAGGACAATTCAATACCACGCAGCGCTAATCGTTTTATCAATGGAAATACGACGGACGTAATTATGAGCAGTAATGTGGAAGAACTAAGGAACACAAAACGACGCCAAGCAAAACACAGCATTGATTCTCAACCCAGCCTGGCCATGCAGAACCTGCTGGACTCGTTAACCTTAGACGGCGGTCTTGGCAAGGAAAGCAACACTGACTCACGTTTTTTCAAACACGCCTCCTCAGAAAAAATGGCGTACCACATTGCCTCGGATATTTTCTCCTTTACCGTGAGCGTGTTCCTGGCTTATCTGGCATCCCATCTGATAAGAATAGCTTTTTTCCCATGGCTTCCGTCAATAAGGCCTGAAACCATTGTGCACTCATACCCGATTATGTTTGGCCTACCGATGGTGCTGGTTATTCTCGCGAGTCGTCAGAAAGGCCACTACAGCCGCTTCAAAGGCTTCTGGGAAGAACTTGGCGAATTCCTGCAAATCGGCATCACCATGGCCGGCCTGACTATCGCTTACCTCTTTTTTATCAAATCCGATTTTTCAAGACTCTGGTTAACCTCAACCTGGGCCTTCGTGTTCGCACTGGTGCCCTTATCCCGGTGGGCAACCAAACAATATCTGATAAAAAAAGGCCGTTGGACCACGCCTACCATCGTCGTTGGTTCTGGCCCAAATGCGTTGGACAGTGCAGTGGCCATCGAAAGTAATGTGCTGATGGGGTTTGAGGTTATC
>JAGRHW010000037.1 GCA_020444765.1 Gammaproteobacteria bacterium
GCCAATTCTTCGAGCAGAATCCGCGTGCCCGTGGCTCGGGTGTGTGGTGCGTAATACAAGGTGATATGTGGCTTGCTCATGAATTAATACTCCTAGGTTGACAGACGACTTGATTGGCGTTCAGTCTACGGCCTCATAGCTGACATCCAGTGTCAGGTTTAAATTGAGAGAACCGCCATGCGTGCTGACCGCCTGATCCAGATCCTCACCACCCTGCAAGCCCGCGGGCGCGCTACGGCCAGCGAACTGGCCGAGGAAACCGAAGTTTCCCTGCGCACGATCTACCGCGATATCGACAGCCTGGCGCTGGCCGGCATCCCGGTTTATGCCGAACACGGTGCGCAAGGCGGCTATCGCCTGCTGAACGGTTACAAAGTACAGCTCAACGGCATGAGTCAGGCGGAAACACACGCCCTCTTCCTCAGTGGTTTGGGCTCGACCTTAAGCGGACTGGGCCTGGACGCGGCGACGCTCAGCGCCGAAAAAAAACTCGCCGCTGCCCTGCCCGAACCCATGCGCAAACATGTTCACCACCTGCGCAAACGCTTTCATCTCGACGTACCCGGCTGGTTTAACGAGGCGGAACAGCCGACCTTTTTACAAGCCGTGTTCGACGCCGTCTGCGCCGACAGGCAACTGCACATGCGCTACCGCAGCTGGCAGCGGGAGAAAAACCTCGAACTGGCGCCGCTGGGCGTCGTGCTCAAGGGCGGCGCCTGGTACCTCGTCGGGCAAACCGACGCCAAGCCGCGTACCTACAAAATTACCAGAATCCTGTCACTGGAAGTACTCGATACCACGTTCACACCGCCCGCCGAGTTCAATCTTGCCGCTTACTGGCAGGAAAATACCGCGCGCCTCGATGAAGAAACCCACAGTAAACTCGCCCGCGTGCGCGTCTCGCCGCTCGGGCTGCGCATCCTGCCAGACTTGTGCAGCAGCTACGTCAGGCGCAGGATAAGGTTACTGGGCAAAGCCGATGAAAATGGCTGGCAGGAACTGGAATTGCCGGTCGGCGGGCAGTGGCAGACTATCAGCGACTTTCTGCGCCTCGGCATCGAGGTGGAAGTGTTGGCGCCTCAAGCCCTGCGCGACGCGGTGCGCTCCACGGTAAACTCACTCGCCGAGCGTTACCGGTAAAATAATAAAGGATGACTCCCTGACGACACCTGAGACTACGATCAGAAACTTTCCAACCACTTTCTATTGTGGCCATATTGCTCTGCACGCTTCTGACTGCCAGATCCGGCAAGCCCGGAGGGAACCTCCAGGCTTGCATTAATAACTGATGGACGAATGACGCCCAATGATACGCCGGCACCGACATCACTGACGAACCGACATCTCACCTCTTCTTGCAACAAAGCCTCGCCCTTATAGATACTTCTTCGGCATCAGCATATGGATGCCCTTGCTGATATCCACCAGCTGGGTAACATGCAGATCGGCCACCAGGCTGCACAGCATGTATGCTTCATTGCGTGTCAGCTTGCTGCGTTCGGTAACCAGGCGCACCATCTCCCGTACAGCCTGACGCGCCGCTTCGTCAAGATCCTGGTTCATGCCGACCGATATCAGGTGCTCTGCCGTTTCAGCATAAGGCAGGGACAATTCCATATCCTTGCGAACAGTTAGTCGGAACGTACCGTTCAGCCCGGTTTCGAGCGCCGTGATGCAGACTTCACCGTCCCCCTGACAACCATGACCGTCACCGGCGGAGAACAACGCGCCTTCGTTGAAGACAGGCAGATATAAGGTGGTTCCGGCACGCAGTTCCTTGTTGTCCATATTGCCGCCGAACGAACGTGGCTCGGGCGAGCCGATGCGCCCCCATTCCTTCGGCGGAGCAACGCCCATGATACCGAAGAAGGGATCGAGCGGAATTTCAGTACCCCAGGGCAGTTTGCCCACCATCTTTTCGCGGTCGATCATGATGTGAATGCGCTCGTAATCCGTAAACTCTTCCGGCAGCGTCCCCATCAGCGGTAAAATGGCGCAAAATCCCCAGTCCTGGCGAGGTTCGATTTCGAGAATATCAACCTGCAGCACATCGCCAGGCATGGCCCCCTTGACGTAGATCGGCCCCGTCATGATATGCGGTCCGACCGGACCATTAACAACCTTACTGCCGTCGCCGCCGGGAATCAGGGTATTGATAGCTTCCAGATGATCTGCGGTAACCAGATCAGCATCGGGAGGCAGATCTTCCGGCCAACAGGCAGGCAGGGCGTGCAGTTTGACGGTTTCCCCCGACTCGATTTCGGCAACCGGCGGCGTGTCGGCGTCGAAATAGCCCCAATAGGTATTCTCGGGTGTGGCTTTTAGTTCAAACATGAATGAGACCTCTCTGTTTACTTGTCTAGGGGTGTTAGATGGAAATAAAGGATTTGATCTTATGCTCGTCCATCTGCTCGGTGCTGCCCCGGTCGATCACTTCACCACGGGATATAACGAGGTAGTTATCTGCCAGGCTCTGTACGAATTCGAAATACTGCTCGACGACCAGAATCGACATTTTGTCCTTGAGCGAAGAGATGACATCCTCGATCCGCTGCACGATGTTTGGCTGAATACCTTCCGTCGGTTCGTCGAGAATCAACAGCGAGGGCCGCGTCGCCAGCGCACGGGCGATGCTTAACTGTTGCTGCTGTCCGCCGGACAGGTCACCACCGCGTCGCTTCCACATCTCACCCAGAACGGGGAACAAGGCAACCATTTCCTCAGCGACGGCCTCCTGATCCTTGACACCAGCGGCGCTCATGGCGATGTCCAGGTTCTCGCGTACACTCAAATTCGCAAAGATTTCGCGCCCTTGTGGAACATAGCCTATGCCAAGCTTGACCCGACGATGTGACGAGGCAGCCGTGATGTTCTGACCTTCGAATTCAATCGTCCCGGACGTCGCGGGCAACAACCCCATTAGACACTTGAGCAATGTCGTCTTGCCCGCACCGTTACGTCCGAGGACGGCCAGACATCCCTTATCGGGAATCTGGAATGTCAAATCCCGCAAGATGTGGCTGCTGCCGTAATGCTGATTCAATGCCATAACGTTAAGTTTCATGTCCATACCCCCCTTCAACGCCCGAGGTACACTTCGCGTACGCGTTCGTCCGACTGCACACGCGCCATCGATCCCTCGATCAACAGACGCCCTTCATGCAATACGGACACGACGTCAGCGATTTTTTCGACGAAACTCATGTCATGTTCGATAACCACCACGGCCCGTTCCGGCGCGCGCAATGACCTGACCAGCTCGGCGGTGCGTTCGGTTTCAGCGTGACTCATCCCGGCGACCGGTTCGTCGAGTAACAATACCTTTGGCTCCTGCAACAGCAGCATGCCGATTTCCAGCCACTGCTTTTCACCGTGCGACAGCGCACCTGCGGAGTGGTTTTCCTTGTCCTGCATACCGATAGATTGCAAAACGTTTTCGATACGTTCACGCTCCCCTGCTGTCGGTGTGCGGAACATTTCGCGTGCCATGCTGCTTTGCGGATCTCGAAGCGCCAGTTTAAGATTGTCACCGACACTCAGCGCCTCGAACACGCTTGGCTTTTGGAACTTCCGTCCGACACCGGACAACGCCACCTCCGGCTCCGTGAGCGCAAGCAGATCGATACCACCGTCCAGTTCGATGACGCCTGCGTCAGGTCGTGTCTTCCCGGTGATAATGTCAAGAAAGGTGGTCTTGCCCGCACCGTTCGGTCCGATGATGGCGCGTACTTCACCGTAATTGATCAGCATGGAGAGCCCGTCGACTGCGCGTAACGAACCGAAGGCGACGGCCAGGCCATCGATATAAAGTGCTGTTTTCCCCTGTATCATTCACCCGCCTCCACCGTCTTGGCGCTTTTGAACCGACGCAGGCCTTTTCGCACTAGGCCGGGCACGTCATAAAACCCGTTCGGCAGTAACACCACGACGCAGACCACCACGGCTGACAGAATGAACGGCCACAGTTCCGGCACGTAGGCCGTTAGCAGGAACTTGAGCGCCGTAATGACGATTGCGCCCAGGAGTGCACCCACCAAGGTGCCACGCCCGCCGATCGCAACCCACACGGCGATTTCCACCGACAGTTCTGGCGACAGCACGCGCGGGTTTATAATGCCCACCTGCGGCACATAAAGCGCACCGGCTATCGCCGCCAACACGGCTGACAGGCACCATGCCAGCATTTTCACCCAGATTGTTTCGTAGCCAAGAAAGCGCAGGCGCGCTTCGTCGTCGCGAATTGCCACCAGCATGTGGCCAAAGCGTGAGCGGGTGAGCATATTCAGCCCGAATAAAGAAACAGCCACGACCAGAATGGAAATCGCGCACAAGGCCGCAACCGTACCTCGGTCGGAAAGTTTCGCGCCCAATAACTCGACGAAGCCCGTCATGCCGTTATTCCCGCCAAACCCTGTATCGTTACGGAAAAACAACAGCATCGCGACATAGACGAGAGCCTGAGAAATAATGGCGAAATAAACACCCGTCACTTTGGAGCGGAAGGAAATCAACCCGAACGTGAAGGCCACTGCACCTGTCAACAGCACGATCACCAACGCGACATAGAAGAAATTTTCCATGAAGGCATAATAGAAAGGCAGATCCGTCCAGCCCATGAACAGCATGAAATCAGGCGGTGTACCTGTCACCTGAAATGCAACCTTGACCATATGCATGGCGATCAAGTAACCGCCGATGGCGAAGTAAAGACCGTGGCCAAGACTCAGTATGCCGCCAAAACCCCAGATCAAATCGAGCGAAATGGCGAGCAGAGCAAAGCTTGCCGCCTGCCCGACCAGGTTCATGGCATAGACGGACAAGCCCATATCCATCGCGCCCGTAACCAGGATCAGGATGGCCAACCCCACCAGGAAAGCCGCAACGATCGGCGCCGCTCCCTGGCTCGTGATGGACCGCCCTCGGCCCGAGATGAAGTTCTCCAAATCTGTCATTTCCGCCCCTTAACCGCAAAGATCCCTTCCGGACGGAACTGAATAAAGACGATGATCATCAACAACACGATGATCTTCGCCGCGACCGCACCGTACAAGGGTTCGATAAAGATGTTGATTTGGCCGATACCGAGCGCCGAGATCACCGTCCCGGCCAGGTTGCCGACACCCCCCAGGACAACAACCATGAATGAGTCGACGATAAAGTTTGTGCCCATATTCGGGTTGACGTTGTAGATTGGCGTCAACACCAGCCCCGCCAATCCTGCCAGGCCGGAACCGATCCCGAAGCTAAGCAGGTCGACCCGGCGTGCGGACACACCGACACAACCGGCCATATCACGGTTTTCAGTGACCGCACGGATATAGAGGCCCAGGCGGGTCTTGCGCAGCAACAACCAGGAAAGCAGCAGAACCACAGCCGAGAACACGATGGCAAACAGGCGATTCCATGTAAGGATAAAGTCCGCGGTTACTCGCGTACCGCCTTCCAGAAAACTGGGGACGATAAACCCCAGGTTCTGGGTTCCGAACACCACACGCACCAGATTAATCAGGAACAGGCTGATCGCCCAGGTTGCCAGCAAGGTCATCAAGGGGCGGCGATAAAGATGGCGAATCACCGTCGCTTCCACCACCATTCCGACTGCCGCCGTGACGATGAAAGCGAAAGGAATGGCAATCAACAAATACCAGTCCAATAGCCCGGGCACCGCATAGCGCAGAAATTCCTGCACCAGATAGGTCGTATACGAGCCGATCATAATGAATTCACCCTGGGCCAGGTTGATGACACCCATAAGACCGAAAATTACCGCCAGTCCCAGCGAAGCCATGAACAGGATGGACGCATAACTAAGCCCACTAAATAATACGGAGCCGATCTGGCCAATCTGAATCCAGGTGTCGATGTCACTGATTGCGCTGTCCAGCGCCTTGGTCAGGCGGGGATCTTCAGCCACATAGGCGTTATCCTGGCGTAAAGTCACCAGCGCCGTGCGATTGCGTTCAGTGGGGTTATCCGCCACGGCGGCAATCGCTGCGAGGCGCTCGTCCATATCCGGGGCGCGTAACGACTTCAAGGCCTTCACCACGTGCAAACGGGCCTCGAGGTCCGGGTCTGTAACTTTGTCCAGGGCCAACTCAAGCAACGGAACATGAACATTGTCGAATTGCTTTTCCAGGACCACGACAGCCGCCTCGGCCCCCTCACCAATGGGATTGTCGATCAGCGACAACAGGCTGGCGGCAACATCGAGATTCGCCCGTACCTTCAGATTTACGAATGGCGCAGGCGGAGCCTTGCCTTCCAGGGTCACGGCCGAGAGTGTCAATGCATCCTGGTAATCCGCACCGGACTGAAGCAGACTCAAAGCGGATTTTTCACTACAGCGCAACTTCTTATTGCCAAGGGCGGAAACTATTGTCGCGGCCCAGACGCTATCCTCGGCCCTGATGGATACGGCCGTGAGAACCTCATCGATTGCGTCGACCATCTGCTTCGTTTTACCGCTGCACAAGGCGGCAACGGCCACGGTGCGGTCGTATTCCGGGGCCGGTTCCTGCGCCCCGGCATTACTGATGAAAGACATCAGTCCAAATATCAGGATGACGAGCATCGTCACGCAATGAAAAGCATGTCCCTTACGCATATGACTCAAATAATGTGCGTGTATTTTCATGAGGACTCCAAGACCTGTGGCGGAGAAAATTCCGCCACAGACGCTTAAAGGTTACGCGTAGGGGCTGAACGGTACCGGCTTCGGCGTGTCTTCGGACTGCCACAGTACGTCGAACGCCTGATTGGCATTGACCGAACCGATGAACACACCACGCGAGACATAATTGTTCTCACCACTCATCGAAATTTCGTAACCCGACGGGCAATTGAAAGTCAGGCCTGCCGATGCTGCACGCACAGCGTCGGTCTCTGTGGTGCCGGCCTTTTCAACCGCCTTGGCCCACAGGTGCACGCCGTCGTAGGTCGAAACCATTGGATCTATAACGACGTCGTTCTTGTACGGAAGACTGTTGGTATCGACGAAGGATTTCCAACGACTCTTGAACGCATCGTTCTGTTCCGACTCAGCGTTCTGCAAATACGCCCAGCAGTTGAGGTGACCAACCATCGGCTCGGTGTCCAAACCTTCCAGATCAGCCTCCAGCACGTCGAGGCCCAGCACCGGAATGTCAGTAGCACCAATCCCCTGACTGATCAGCTCCTTGAAGAACGCGGGAATGGATGAACCGACAACGGTAAGGACGATGATTGGCTGTCCACCCGGTTCGCTGGCGAACTTGCGTATGTCGTTGACGATGGTCTGGAAGTTGGAGAAACCGAACGGAACATACTGTTCGCGCCAGCTCGATTCCGTGAAGCCCTTTGTTCCCCAGTAGCCTTTGCAGATTTTGTTGATGGTACGCGGCCACACATAGTCGGAACCCAGCATGTAGAACCGCTTGGCCTGACCGCCGTCCTCGCTCATCAAGTAGTCCAGCGCAGGTAACACGGAGCTGGCCGGCGGTGAGTTCAGGTAAACGACGTTTTTGGAGTTTTCCTCTCCTTCAAAATGCAAGGGGTAGTACAGCAGACCATTGTTTTGCTCGACAACCGGCAACACGGATTTACGAGACACCGAAGTCCAGCAGCCGAACAGACTGGCGACATTTTCCTGTAGCATCAGCTGACGACCGAGTTGCGCATACAGCGGCCAGTCAGACGCCGGGTCGGTCACCACCACGTCGACCTTTTTTCCCAGTACTCCGCCTTTTTCATTAATTTCCTGTACAGCCATCTTGCAGACTTCGTTCAGGCGGCCTTCGATGTTCGCCATCGTGCCGGACGAGGAAAACAGGCAGCCGATTTTGATAGACTCCGCCGCAGATGCATGGCGGATGATCGACGGCATGGCCAGCACGCCAGCGGCGGCGGCAGTACTCTTGATAAATGTTCTACGCTTCATATGACGACCTCACTTCTTTATTGGTTAATGCCCATACGGATGACACTTCGAGGAGGGAGCAATTAGCAAGCCAAATTAATTACATGATGTAAAAAAATACTAATTCATTGAAATTAAAGTATTTTTTATTTATAGACTTGGATGTAACAAGCGTTGTTTACAGACTGGAACACAATGCGTGCGCATTCTCTGAGCACACCGGTCAAACAGCGATCTCTTTTGGTGCAAGCATATGGAAGACGAATGATGACTCTACCGACATACCCACCTGAGGGCTTATTGCATCCATGCCCCCCAGGCTTGCGATCGACAGATTCTGGGATATCCTCCAACGATGCGACCTAATAAATGCAGCCTTTGAGGTTTTGATTCATATGTCTTCAGTACATGATCTGACGCGATCGCAGCACGTTCGACAGATGAACCGGTCACGAATCCTGACCGAAATCTACCGCTCCCCGGGCATTACCCGTGGCCAACTCGCGCGCTTGACGAATCTTACCGAAGCCTCGCTTTCACGAATCACCAAGAACCTGCTCGATGAAGGTCTGGTGCGCACGGTGAAAGGACAGAGCGAATCGCTCAAAGCGGAACGCAACACCCGGGGACGGCCGAATGTCTGCCTGTCACTGTGTCCTGACGGACTCTATGTATTGTGTCTGTCACTTACCGCCTACGAACAAAAATTCTCTATCATCGGTGCCACCGGCGAACGGATCGGCGAAGATTCCATCAAGGGTTGGCCCAACGTCAAACCTCAGAACGTTCTGGATCAGGTTTCCGAATACCTGTTGGCGCTACGCCACCGGCCGGGGTTTAAGTTCGATAGACTCGCCGGTGTCAGCATCACCATCGCCGGTGACGTGGACGCCGAAACCGGCGAGATACTTGACGCCCCTTCCATAGGCTGGAAGGCGTACCCGTTGGGTGAAAGAGCGCAGAAGGCCTTTGGCCTGCCCGTAAGTGTTCAGAACACAGCCATCGCCTTGCACGTGGCCGAGGTCCCCAAAACCAGCCGCCGCGACAGCCAACACAGCTTATTGCTGCATGCCGGTCTCGGCATCAGTGCCAGCCTGGTGGTCAAAGGCATGCTTTCACGCGGAAGTGAATTCGAGCGCGGTATCGGAAACATTATCATCGAAAGACCTGCTGCAGAATCATATGTTCCCAATACGACATCAACAGAAAATACAACTCCAGGCACTTTTGTTCGACTGGCCGACATTTCATCCGGCCGTGCTATCCTGCAACGTCTGGGACATTTCAGTGGCAACACAGCAACCGACAGCGGTGATGCGGGGCTGCAATTAGGCCTACCCCACACAGTCCGTCAGGCGAACGCCGGGGAACCGCGTTCGGTAGCAGCATTTTCAGAAGCCGGACGAGCATTAGGCCTGGCCTTCCTCAGCACCCTGGCCCTCGCCCATCCTGACCGGGTAATTCTGGCCGGCCCGCTTGCAGCAGCCAAACCCTTCGCCCGTGCCTTTCAGGACATTCTGCAGGATTACAACCGCATCGAACCGGCCGTCAGCCCCACCGTCGAAATTTCGCAATTCACCTACCTGAAAGCAACGGAGATCACCGGCCTGAAACACTTTTTCCTCGCCAAGCCGATCGCAGATTGACAACACGCGCTCTTTCAGAGCCCGGGCTGCCGGAATGATAAGAGACGCCATCAATGAACGCTTATGCTGAGTTGCGGGCCACAGATACGCAACCGTTTCAAAACGTCCGACTCGTCGATACGCACACCGGGCTACTGTGTTCGCTGCTATACTCAGCGCGGCTCAAGTGCTGTTTGGCTGCTTGTATTAATGATTTGGTTTAATTTTCTCCCGGAGAATTTCCGTGTTAAATAATCTGGACAATATCAGTGAACGCATCTTCTATATCCCTTCCTGGGTCAGATGGACAGGTTTTTTACTGATTTTCCTTTCTTTTGCTTCTGCGGTCGCGGCTTTTGTTTTAGCGTTCACCGGCGTGGGAGAGCCCTCCTGGATCGATCCCGCACTCTCGATTATACAAATGTCCGGCGTCGGCGCCCTGGGCATGCTGATCGTGTTTTTTGTAGAGCGGGCTCACAGCGCTCCGAAACTTGCCGCGTTGACTGAACGATTCCTGACGCATGACATTCCCCAGAATCTTCTCAAAATTGACCACGAACTCGGGCATTTTCAGGAATGGAACCAGCAATCTGGCGGGAGTTTCGACGAGCTGCAAACCCGAACCCAGCTTCGTATCTCTTACAACAAAGGCAGCTACACGGCGTACTATATCGTTACCGCGTACACCGGCGTGATTTGCCTGATGGTCGAGGCCAACGTCAAACGTTTCAATACCGTTTTTATCTGCAACAACCCGACGGAATGCAGCCCCGGGGATTTTTTTCAACGTTTTGCGGACACGCTGGGTGGCGCTGCCAATGCGGGCTATCATGTCGGAGAGCCGTACACGCTGAGTGCTCCACGGACCCAACTGCCGCAAGGCATCGACTGGCAAAAATGTGTTGCTGTACCGCTACATCAGAACAAGGAAAAAGACTATATGTACAGCACGCCCGAGCGCGCGCATGTGGTGCAGGATCTTGCCGTCATGGTCAGAGCCTTTATCCGGGAAGGCGTAGAGGAAGGCTTGATTTTACCTAGTAACTGAGTTTCAACAACGCACGGACAAACCCGCTCGGCAACAGTTCTGCACTGAGAAACTCATGATCAGCGGGTAAGGCATCAAATACGCCCGGATAGGTAATATTCGACACCAGAAGATAAGCAGCTCCACCAGGGCTGATCCAGGACGGCAAGTCATGTAAAAACCGCGACAGCAGCTCGCCCCCGGGATCGCACATCAGCATCTTCTCCACCGGATCGGCCGTGATTTTATCGTATAACGGTGGATTAAAAATGATCGCATCGAAACGCTGAGGCGGCAGCTGCCGGAATAAATCGGATTCAACGCCCTCGGCCACGATACCATTGCGCCCGGCATTTTGAAGAAACGCCTGAACGGCCCGCGACGATATGTCCGTTCCACAGTATGTTCCCCTGCCGAGAAAGCTCGCCAGCCCCAACAAAACGGCCCCGCAGCCGACCCCGATTTCAAGAACAAGCGGGGCGCTGCCGAAACGGCATTGCTTGAGGTGAGAGAGCAGAAACAGGCTACTGGAACCGATTTGCGGGTGATAAATATCTGCCGGACAATGTATTTGCAAGCCGTTAATCAAATAATCGGCCGCGTTTCTCTGGCTTGCCAGATGTGACCGGTGATCCGCTTCCAGGCGATCCTTATCCGGAAACGGACCACGGAGTAAATCCAGGATCAAGGATTGATCATAACTCATGTTGATCTCACAGGATGGGGTTCACAGAGTAACGGCATGTTAAAGGCAGCCGCCCCCAATGTCGATGGACACCAACCAATATCTTACGGATGCCAATGTGACAGGCCGATAACCCCGTCATTCCCTCGCAGGAGGAAATCCAGTGGCGGCTGTCCGCTAGAGAGACACTGGATCCCCGACAAAAACGCTCGGGGATGACGTTTCTATGACCGGGACAGTTGGAGATAACAGGTGGACAGCACATGCCACCAACCTGACCTCTTTCAATGGAGATCAGTTCAAGATGCCAAATTGCTCGATTTCCTGCCAGCTCATTAGGTAGATTTCACTGGCTGGTGCGGCGTTAATGGTAAAGAAATAAAATTCTCTTCCCTGAGGCTCGCCCAGCATTTCTGTAAAATAGGCGATCTGGTTGTTGTGCAGCGGACTATCGACGGGGAGTTCGCCGGCTTCTGTTTTCCCATCAGTCCAGGAGTGAACGCCAAGCTTGGCTCCGTCTTCCATCGTTCTTTTATTCCCTGAACAGAACAGATCGACACCACCGGATGCAATCTCACTGGTACTCGTAACATGCGTATTCAGCCCCTGCTGTCTGACCAGACGCCCGGTTTGCATATTGATATCGTCATGTATTGATCCGGATATCTGTCCGAGTTCAAGCATTGTCACCTGGGGATTATTTTGCAAGTCGAACACCTGATTGTACGCACGCGTACCCAGCCCTCCACTGATCATAAAGTTATCGTCAATAACAATTTCAGTATTCAAATGCGCTGTGTCGCCGTTAACCTCAAGCACACTCGTTCCCCCTGAAAACATGGACTGCGTTAACAGCATGCTGATATCTTCCAGCTCCCCTTCGTTGCTGCCCAGCCCGACGCAATCCTCGGCGTTGACATGGAGCGCGAGAGCATCCTTTATCACCGTGGATTTTTTTTCGATGGAGCTGATATCGGTGCATCTGTATCCATTTTCCGCATCCGGGATATTGATTTTCATCTGCTGAAAATCGGGGAATTGTCCGTCACTGGAACTCATAACGACCCGTGGTATAAAACTTTCTTCATCGAAAACCGCAATACCAACAAGTCCTTCGTACGGCTCTTCTGTGCTCTCTCTGAACAGCAACATGCCTGTATAAGATAAGCTCGTGGTTTGACCGTCAATAGTGACGCTTCCCTCTTCGTAATTGGCTTTTTCATTCAGCGAAGTGAATTCACTGACGAGATCCTGAGATGAGTTCTCAGTTGAGTTGTTAGTTGCCTTGTCATTATCACTACTACAACTCTGCACGACGAACAGTGAAAGTACGATTAATGGTGTGATTTTTTTTAACATTTTCAGTCTTGACCTCAGTGGTTATCAAAGGCAAAACGCCTCGCGTTTTTTATATCTCGCTGACGCCAATCCGCAGGTCCATGAATTGGAGCAGCTCAATATTCTCAAGGGTGTCTGTCCCATCCCGGCCGGACACCGAATCGCGAACCACCGTCACTCCACCCTCTTTGGTAATCGTGTATTCTCCGAATGTTCCTTCAAAAAATACCGTATTTTCACCACGGTTCCCGGTCAGCGTGTTGTCCAGTTGATTCCCTCGCAAATGACTGTGGTTATCACCCGTGAGCGCGACGTCTTTAATGAACTTTGATTTTAATGTGTAGGGTTTGGAAGCATCTTCGCGAAGATCAAATGTTTCGGAAGCGCTGAACGAGTCGTCCAAACGAATGGTCCAGTCGAGGTAAGGGGGGAAAAACTTTTCCACCAGGGCATAGCCTGCCGGGTCCAGCGTTTTCAAATTTTCCGGCGTCCAGGGATCGTACTCGTTGCCAAACGAAGGCCCAGACGCCTGATGCGCCCACAACCCATAATAGACATCAATGCAACTGATCATATACTCATGCGTTCTGTATTCCTGGCCATCCTCGTACCGATATATGCCCGCGCAGTGGCCTTCAATTGAGCGGCGACCATTTCCGCGTGAAACGCCGGAAGCGCGGTCTCGATGCCATAGCCGTGCACCATGTGAAATATTTCCTCATAAGCGGCATCACGGATTTCATTGTTCAGATACGCCTGTGTTCCCTCGACAGGAGACTCCTCTGCATAGAGATCCTGTACGCCCAGGCCCAGTTTGCTGACCGCATCCCTGTGTTTCAATGCTTGCTCTTCGGTCTCAAAGTAAACCAGTGTCGCCTGCGCGTCTCCCAAGGCATTGGCGACTGCGGATTTGTCGCTACCATACTGAGTACCCTCAGCATCTTTCAGAATAAACGACAGAATCTGCCTGGCGCGGACCGTTTGTGCTTCACTGACGCCTGACGTGGCAAAGATATGAATGGGTTTACCGTTAGGCGCTACCACCTTGGTGTACTTATCAAACAACCCGTTGATGACAGCCGGCGTGCTCTCGGGCACGGCAACCACCTCGTTCAAGGAGCCGCTTGTATCGATCGTAGGTATAACACCGGCACCCGAAGCCTGCTGACCATTGCTTCCGGCATTCCCGTTTGGTGTTAAACCATCACTGCCACAACCGGCAGACAACGCAATGTACAGGATGAGTCCCGGTGTGAACGGCACTAATTTATTCATTGCTTGCAGTCTCCTGTTTTTATTGAGGTGGCGGTGTTGTATACAACGGCATTGCCCGAATCGCGAATTTAAGTAATGATTAGCGGTTTACTGCTTCAACGGGTATTCC
This sequence comes from Gammaproteobacteria bacterium, assembly GCA_020444765.1. The sequence goes on from JAGRHW010000037.1 coordinate 13,954, forward strand.
ACCAGGAAGTGATGAATTGATTGGGCAAAGTGTATGCAAAAATAACAGCGTTATCCGTCTGGAATCGGTCAGGGATTGTCAGCGTTTGTCAGCGCTTCCAGGGTTTGGCCACCAAAGGCTTTCTTTCACTGGTCTGATCCACGCTAAAAAAAGAGGATACCCATGACGCAACGAATTCTGCTGGTCGAGGACGACATAGAGCTGGCGGAGATGATTCAGGGCTATCTGCAATACGAAGGCTATAGTCTCGATCACGCCGCGGATGGCGACCAGGCCGTCGCCCGAATTTGCAACGACCCGCCCGACATGATTATCCTTGACATTATGTTGCCGGGAAAGGACGGTATGGAAATCGTGCAAACCATACGCCCCGACTATACCGGCCCTATTATTATGCTGACAGCAAAAGGTGATGATCTGGTAGAGGCCAATTCACTGAATTGCGGTGCCGACGCCTTTCTGCAAAAGCCTGTCCGACCACACGTCTTGCTGGCCCATGTTCGCGCGCATTTTCGTCGCCACTTCAATAGTGTCAGTGCCCCCGGCTCCGCCGACAATGCCCATCAGGATCACGGCCTTGCCATAGACACCGGGAGATACGAAGCCCGCCTGGATGACAAACTGCTGGCCCTGACCTCCAAAGAGTTTGAATTGCTGGCCTACCTGTACGAAAGAAAAGGGCAACTGGTCAGCCGGGATGAACTCTATCTCGCCTTGAAATGCAAGCCGTATGACGGCATGGATCGCTCCCTGGACATGCAGATTTCAACCTTAAGAAAAAAAATGGACGACGAAAATCCCCCGTATCGCTATATAAAAACGATTCGTGGGCAAGGTTATTTATTGTCGAAATAATCCGGCCGAATCAATACCGTGCGATCCATCTTTGTTAAAACCTATCTCAAAATAGCCTTATTGACACTGGTCTGTCTCGCAGCCTTTGTTGTGTATCTGGACAGCGCACTCCACGATAGTGACGTGGAGGATTTCACAGCGATCGGCAATCTGGAAGCCGAACTGCTGATCCATAAACTCCGCGCTGAGCCTCAGGTTCACTGGCCGGACATCATCAAAAACTACAAGCCGAGCCTGCCCATCGCAACCATCGAAATCACTCAAGGCATACTGGAGGGATGGAAAATGATGGACGAAGAACTTGGCCTCTTTTTTCATCAGGATGACGACGCCTGGGGAATCGCACGCTCAATAGACGACACGGGTCAGTACATCTATTTGCAGGAAGATATTACTCCTCCGACGTTTCTCGATTTGCTCGATTCATTTGGCCCTGCCTTCCTGCTGTTTTTCATGCTGGGACTGAGCATGTTCTATCTCTCACACCGGATCGAAGTGATGGTCACAGAGCTTGCCAGTGGCGTATCCGCGTTTACCGATGGGCAATTGTCCACGCGACTCAAACAGGATTATGAAGAGCCATTTGAAACCCTGAGCCGGAATTTTAACAACATGGCCGAACGACTGGAGCGCATCCTCAACGATCAACAGGTCATGATCGGCGCCCTGCCCCACGAGCTTCGCACGCCCATAGCGCGCATGCGCTTCGCACTTGACACCACCC
>JAGRHW010000380.1 GCA_020444765.1 Gammaproteobacteria bacterium
CGTCCGGGTTGACCGAGCCCTGAACCACGCATTCACCCAGTCCATAGGAGGAGGTGATAAAGACCACGTCTTCAAAACCGGATTCGGTATCGATCGAGAACATCACGCCGCTGGCGCCGATATCGCTGCGCACCATGCGCTGAATTCCGGCCGACAAGGCCACCTCCGCATGCGTGAAGCCGTGATGCACGCGATAGGAAATCGCCCGGTCGTTATACAGCGAGGAGAAGACCTCGCGAATTCTCAGCAGGACATCGTCGATGCCGCGCACGTTCAGATAGGTTTCCTGCTGCCCGGCGAAGGAGGCTTCGGGCAGGTCCTCGGCGGTGGCCGACGAACGCACCGCGACCGACAGTTCACCGGCCGAGTCGTCGCTCATCTGCTGATAGGCCTGGCGGATTGCCAGCTCGAGGGCTTCGGGCAGCGGGGTTTCGATCATCCAGCGGCGAATCTCGGCGCCGACGCGGGTCAGCTCACGAACATTCTCGATATCGAGTTTTTCCAGTTCGGCGTTGATTCTGGCGTCCAGCCCGCTTTGTTGCAGAAAAGCGCGGAACGCCTCGGCGGTGGTCGCAAAACCGGTCGGCACACTGATGCCGGCGGATGAGAGGTTCTGGATCATCTCGCCCAACGAGGCGTTTTTACCGCCGACCACGGGTACATCGTTCATGCCCAGTTCACTGAACCAGAGGATGTATTTGTTTTCCACGCTTACTCCTTAACACTGCTGAAAGTTGCTAAACTGATGGCAAAAAATGGTCGACGACAATGCTTCGATTAAATGACGTGACCTGCGGCACACATTATTCAACGATTGTCGGGGTCACACCACCTTTAGCCGGTAAATAATTATGAAGGAACGTTACGCATTTGTCGTTTCCGATCGCACTGGATTGACCGCTGAGGCGCTTGCCAACAGTTTGTTGTGCCAGTTTCCGAGCGTCACTGTACATCCGGAAACCATGGTTTTCATCGATAGCGTCAGCAAAGCGGCCAAATCGGTCGAGAAAATCAATGCGGTTTTTGAACATACTGGCGAAAAACCGCTGGTTTTCATGACGATCGTGGATGAGGCCGTGCGTGAGAAAATCATGAGCTGCAAGGCGGTTTTCTATGATCTTTTCGGCACCTTTATCGCGCCGATGGAAAAGGAACTCGGCATGCATTCCTCGCATACGGTCGGAAAATCCCACGGGGTGCGTGACCCGATCGAGTACACCGCAAGAATCAGTGCCGTGCATTTTTCCCTGACCACCGACGATGGCATGGAGACCGAGCATTACAAACGTGCCGATATCATTATCGTCGGCGTGTCGCGTTCCGGTAAAACGCCGACTTCGCTTTATCTGTCGTTGCATTATGGGGTTTTCGCCGCCAATTATCCGCTGACCGCGCAGGAACTCGAGAGCAAGCGTTTACCGAAGGTGCTGATGGACTACCGGGACAAGCTGTTCGGTCTGACCATCGATCCGTTCCGGCTGTTGCAGATTCGCCAGGAACGCTACCGGGGCGAGAGCTACAGCTCGGCCAAAAGCTGCCAGGCGGAGGTCGCGCACGCCGAATCGATCTTCAGGGTGGCGCGGATCCCTTATATCAACACGACGAAAATGTCGATCGAGGAAATCGGTGCGACGATTATGCACCGATCGGGGATTCCTCGCGTCATTCAGTCGCCACGTCACTAATCGGTGGATTGCCGAACCAGAGCGGTCTGGACATCAGCGGGCGGGGTGAGTTCGTAGTGCATCAGCCAGTCGTCGACGGTTTTGTTTCTGGCCTGTAAAACCCTGATTCTTTTGTTCATGTTGTCGAGCAATCGTCGCGAGCGCTCGACGTCAACGTTTTCTTCCAGATGTTGGCGGGCCTCGCGGCGGATTTTAATGGCCTTGAGAATATAACTTTCGTTATTCAACCTGCCGGCCAGCAGGCCGTTTTTCCATGATTCGAGATAGCCCGCGGCATTCCCGGTGTCGAGGCATTGCGCAGTCAGCGGCTTTACTTCCAGACCATCGAAATAGCCTTGCTCAGGCTGACAATCACCACTGTCGATGGTGGCCAGCACGGGCGATCCGGTGTCGCCGGATGCAGCCGACGGGTCAGGGTTGGTGGCACAGCCGGTGCCGAGTGATAGGCAACCAAGGCCGACGCCAAGCATGATAAGGCGATTGTAAATGGGCATGGATACTGAAGCCGCGTTTCTGGTCGATGGATAGTTATAAGCGTAGCCGCGGCTTTGGCTTTGTCATGCTCGAAAAGCGTTTTTTTGTGCAATTTGCCGGCTTGACAAGGTTGACGCGGTATTATTCACTGCATGGCAGCATAAGTTGCATTAAGACACAATTGACAGCTGTACCGGCTTGTGCGGGGCAGCTATACTGCTTGAAGAGCGGTGTGTTAAATATAATAAAATCAATAAATTATAGAATTTATGAGTGACTGGGTCAGGCGCCTGGCCACTCTTAATACGAGGTCAGGCCATGTTATATCATGCGTACGAATTCAATTACTCGATGTTCAAGCCACTGCGTAATCTGGCCAGTCTCGGTAAACATATCTACGGATCGCCGGTCAATCCGGTCGCTTATACGCCGATAGGGCGATCGGTTTTTGCCGCTTTCGATGTGCTTGAATCACTGACCCGGCGTTATCAAAAGCCGGACTGGAATCTGCCGGTCACAACGATTGCCGGGCATGACGTGCCGGTAACAACCCAGGTGGTGTACCGCAAGCCGTTTTGCAATCTGGTGCATTTCCAGCGCGATGCGCAATCCCTGCGTGACAGCGCCGGCGAGCAAGCTGTCCAGCCGCGGGTTTTGCTGGTCGCGCCGATGTCCGGCCATTATGCGACCCTGCTACGCGGAACGGTCGAAGCCCTGTTACCGCATCACGAAATTTTCGTCACTGACTGGATCGGTGCGCGGCAGGTGCCACTCAGTGAAGGGCGCTTCGATCTTAACGACTACATTGATTACCTTATCGAATTTCTCGAGTTTATCGGCCCCGGCGCGCATGTTATCGGGGTTTGTCAGCCGGGGCCGGCAATCGTTTCGGCAGTGTCGGTCATGTCGGCCGAAAAATCCGATTCGCTGCCGTCCAGCATGACACTGATGGGCTCGCCGATCGACACGCGCCTGTCGCCGACGGTGCCGAACAAACTGGCTGAAGAAAAACCGCTCAGCTGGTTCAAGTCAAACCTGATCTACACCGTGCCCTGGCCGAACAACGGCTTTTTGCGGCGGGTTTATCCGGGCTTTTTGCAACTCGGCGGGTTTATCAGCATGAATCAGGAGAGGCATACCGACGCTCTGCAGCGTTACTTCAACAACCTGGTCATCGGCGATCAGGAAAGCGTCGGCAAACACCGGGAGTTCTATGACGAGTATCTGGCCGTTCAGGATCTGACCGAAGAGTTTTACCTGCAGACCATTGTCGACGTGTTCCGCGAGCACAAACTGCCGCGCGGTATTTTCGAGCACCGTGGAAAAACCGTCGAACCTTCGGCCATAAAATCGGTTGCCCTGATGACCGTCGAGGGCGAGCTGGACGATATCTCGGGTATCGGGCAGACCCAGGCGGCGCACACCCTGTGCAGCAATATTCCGGAGTCGATGCGTAACGACTATGTTCAGGAAGGCGTCGGACATTACGGCGTGTTCAACGGCCGGCGTTTCCGGGAGCAGATCATGCCGCGCATGAACGCTTTCTATCTGCAGCATTATTCCCCGAAAGCCGAGAAGGCCTTGCGTCGGCAGCGTCCGGAACTCGAA
>JAGRHW010000381.1 GCA_020444765.1 Gammaproteobacteria bacterium
GGAGTTGATAACCGGCGCCTTTTTCCTGGGGCGGGTGGCCATAACCTGGCGCAGGATCGAGCAGTTCCTGGGTTCTGAAAACAAACGCCATAGCCTGCACCTGGTTTCCCAGCAATAAAATTTCTGGTCTGAAGCTGTACGATTGATCCAGGTTTGGGCGGCGCTCCCCGGATTGGCGTAGAATCATGCCGGTAATGTCAATGATGCAGCGAGAAAATCATGCCTGAGTCCACCCAGTTCGACCCGGAACTTATCAAGCGATATGACAAATCGGGTCCGCGCTATACGTCGTACCCGACGGCTGTGGCGTTTACACCGGCTTTTTCGGAAAGTGATTACAAGCGGCATGCCGAACGCAGTAATCAGACAGGCAAACCCGCGCCGCTTTCCCTGTATTTCCACATACCGTTTTGTGACACGGTTTGCTTTTATTGCGCATGCAACAAGATCGCCACGAAAGATTATTCGAAAGCCGAGGTCTATCTGGATTACCTGTACCGGGAGATCGAGATGCAGGCTGCCTTATTCGACCATCAGCGCAAGGTCGAACAGTTACATTTCGGAGGCGGCACGCCGACGTTTCTTAGCCTGGAACAAATGCGTCAATTGATGCTCAAAATACGAGAGCACTTTAATTTATTCGACGCTGATGAAGGTGAGTATTCGATCGAGATCGATCCGCGTTCGGTAACCGCCGAGACCATCAAGGGACTTCGCGAAATCGGCTTCACGCGTTTCAGCCTCGGCGTGCAGGACATAGATCCAAAGGTGCAAAAGGCGGTCAACCGGATTCAGCCGTTGGCGATGAATGAAGCGATCATCCAGGCCTGCCGCGATTATGGTGCTCATTCGGTCAGTGTTGATTTGATCTATGGTCTGCCGTTTCAGACGCTGGAGAGTTTTGAAAAAACCATTGACGAAATCATCAGGCTTTCGAGCGACCGGCTATCGGTGTTCAACTATGCGCATTTGCCGACACTGTTCAAGCCGCAGCGACGTATCAATGAGCAGGATTTACCGTCGCCTGAAACCAGGCTGGCCCTGCTGCAGATGTCGATTGAAAAGCTCACCGCGGCCGGCTATGCGTATATTGGCATGGATCATTTCGCCAAGCCCGATGATGAGCTGGCTTTGGCACAACGAAACGGCACCCTGCACAGGAACTTCCAGGGCTATACGACGCATGCCGAGTGCGATCTGGTCGGTATGGGCGTAAGTTCGATCAGCAGTGTTGCTGGTTGTTACAGCCAGAATGAGAAGGATCTCGATGCCTATTACGCCGCCCTGGATGCCGGACATATTCCGGTTACTCGCGGGCTTTCACTGACCGAGGATGATACCTTGCGGCGCTCGGTGATTCAGGAGCTGGCTTGTCATTTTCATCTCGATTTTGACCGTATCAGCCGTCAGTACGGCATAGATTTCACGAATTATTTCGCTGAGGAAATTGAAGCATTTGCGCCCATGCAGGTCGATAAGTTACTGACGCTCACCGACCAGCGGATCGATGTCACGCCCCGGGGGCGCTACCTGATTCGAAATATCTGCATGGTTTTTGATAAACGGTTGCGTGAGCAACAGCATGAATCGCGCTTTTCCAAAGTGATCTGACTTTCCAGGCCGGCGCGTCCGGGAAGCGCGCCGGTTAACACCGGTCTTTTATTCCTTACCATGAAGCTCGTTCAGGGCTAAAAAAACCTCGCGTTTTTCAGGATCTGTAAAAATATTCCGAGTTGAAAACTAATACAAGCCGTTGGTTTTATTGTTAAGTCTTGCGGGCAGATGTTTTAGCCGAATAAAACAGGCTCGACCGGAATACAAATAACTTAAAAAAAATATTCCTCAGCGGGAACTTTAGATTCCGCCCGTTGACAAAAGCGCTGCAACCCCGAGATAAGCCTTTAAAGGCAAGGTGGTTTGTCTTTCCTTCAATACAACGGAGCATTTTTTATGAAAAAAAGAAACACCGCAGTAGCCGCAGCCATCGGTAGTCTGGTAGCACTTGGACTTTCAGCCACAGCCAGTCAGAATGCCTACGCTGCAAAAGATGGCATGGAAAAATGCTTTGGCATAGCCAAAGCCGGCAAAAACGATTGTCAGACATCTAACAGCTCTTGTGCTGGTACCTCAACCTCGGACGGGCAAAAAGATGCCTGGATTCTGGTGCCAGAGGGCCTTTGCGATAAAGTTGTCGGCGGCAGTAAAGAATCGGCCTAGTAGCAATATTCGGACGGAATAAGGTGAAATTACAAGCACGTCCCATGCAGATCCCGGCAAGTGCCGGGATCGGTTTGCGGAGTCAGCATTACGTTGACCTACTTGAAAACAAGCCAGATGTGAAATGGCTTGAAATCCATCCGGAAAACTATTTCGGAGAGGGTGGGTTGCCGTTGTATTATCTTGAGAAGCTACGGGAAGTCTACCCTTTGAGCATGCACGGTGTTGGGCTTTCACTTGGCAGCGTGGACGATTTAAGTCTGGATCATCTCGGTAAGTTCAAGTCGCTGATTGAACGATTCGAACCCGCGCTGGTGTCGGAGCATCTGAGCTGGGGGTCGTTTGACGGCGATTATTTAAACGATCTTCTGCCCCTGCCTTACACGGAAGAATCATTATTGCATTTTTGTGAAAGAGTCTGCCAGACGCAGGATTTTCTGCAAAGGGAGATTCTTATTGAAAACCCATCCAGCTATCTTGGCTACGATCATTCTACAATTCCCGAAGTCGAATTTCTTGTGGCTGTTGCAGAACGAACCGGCTGTGGAATTCTGCTGGACATCAACAACGTGTTTGTCAGTGCTGAAAATCACGGCTTCGATGCGTTAGCCTATCTCGATCAGGTGCCGGCAGGGAAAGTTGGCGAAATTCATCTCGCCGGGCATGCCAGAAACAAGGTTGGGGAAGAGACGATTCTGATCGACGATCATGGTTCCAGAGTTTGCGAAGAGGTTTGGCGACTCTTCGAATACTATATGAATAAGTCAAATACAGCTCCGGTTCTTATCGAATGGGATTCAGAGGTGCCTGAGCTTGATGTGTTGCTGGACGAGGCTGAGAAAGCCGGAAAAATCATGGAGCAAGCACGTGTTGACGCTGCGTGATCTGCAGGCCGGCTTTGTATCTGATATGCGCGGGGACAGACTTGCCAGTCTCGATGGAGTAATTTGTAACGGCAAATTTTCCGCCAATGCCTTGATGCAAGTGTACAGAAATAATCACAATATCAGCCTGACTGAGGCCTTGCGGGCGGTTTATACCAGTGTCGACGGACTTGTCGGTAAGGGTTTTTTTGATTACGCGGCGCATCAGTTTATCCGTGAATATCCGTCGCGTTGCGGCAATCTGCATGATTTTGGCCGTATGTTTCCGGCATTTTTGCAAGCCATGCCGAAAACCGGGCATCTACCCTATTTGCATGATATTGCGGAACTGGACTGGCTTTACCATGAAGTTTTTCATGAAGCGGAAGGGGATGATCTGGCAGGGGAGAAATTACAAGCCGTCAAACCGGATGACTATGGTCGTTTGCTGTTCGAACTGACTCCTGCCGTAAGATTTTTTTACACGCCTTTTTCTATTGTCGATATCTGGCAGGCTGGCAAAAATTTACCGACCGAAACGTCCGGTGATGAATTACGTTATGAGCAAGGACCGGAGTATCTCATGGTTCATCGGTCCTCGTTTGAAGTCAGTGTCTTATCCCTGCCGTCTGCCGAATACCATTTTTTTCAGGCGCTGGGTCGGGGGCAGACGCTCGAGTCAGC
>JAGRHW010000382.1 GCA_020444765.1 Gammaproteobacteria bacterium
CCGAAACTTCCGCGGTCCGCATGCCTTCGCTGCCGGACGGCTGCAATTGCCAGTCGCCAAGTAAACAGGCGATTTTTTCCAGCTCGGGCTGGCTGTATTGTTTAAGCGCTCTGGAGGGAATATACACCTCGCACAAGCGTTGGGCGAAGCGTTTCGGCAAAATTTTGCCGAGTGCCGTCGACAACTGGAGATCGGGGTGTTCGGCGCGTTGGCCGTTTAAATAGTCAGCGGCATCGAGATCCGGCAGCAGGTTTACCGAAAGGCTGTCGCCTTTTCGCCAGTAACTGGAAATCTGCAGAATGGCAGGGCCGCTCAGGCCGCGATGAGTGATCAGTATATTTTCCCGAAAGGACTGGCCGTTGCAACTGACGATCGCCGGCAGGGACAGGCCTGAAAGATCGCGGAATACCGTGTTTCGCAGGCTGTCAGGAAAAACCAGCGGCACCAGCGCCGGGCGAAAGGGAATCGTTTTCAGGTCGAATTGTCTGGCGATTCTCTGGCTGAAATCGCTTGATCCCATTTTCGGAATCGATGGTCCGCCGCTCGCCACCACCAGATTTTTACCGGCATAGTCGCCGAGACTGGTGCGTAGCAGAAAATGCCGGTTTTTTTCCAGCCCGGAAATTTCACAATCGCAGAGGATTTTCGCGCCTGCCTCGGCGCATTCCCCAAGCAGCATATCGACGATGGCCGAAGCTTTCTGATCGCAAAACAACTGGCCAAGGGTTTTTTCCGTATAAGACAAGCCGTGTTCTTCCAGCAGCGCGATAAAATCCCACGGCGTGTAGCGCGACAGCGCGGACTTGCAGAAATGTGGATTGGCTGAAAGATAAGCATCCGGGCTGACATAAAGATTGGTGAAATTACAACGTCCGCCACCGGAAATCAGAATTTTTCTGCCGGGTTTGCGGGCTTTTTCCAGTACCAGCACATCGAGTCCACGTTTAGCCGCTTCGATGGCGCACATCAGACCGGCGGCGCCGGCGCCGATGATCAGCACATCATGAACAGTATTTTGCAAGTATGAATATCCGGGCCGAAGCGTTGGTCAGAGCAGGTATTTTTCCTGCCATTGCAGGTACTGGCTGTGCACGTGTTCCGTGAAGGATTCTCGGTCCTTGAAATCCTTCGGGTCGAACGGCTCGAAGACATAGTAGTTTGCGGTTTTATTCTTCGCCATCATCAGTTCGATAATCTTGCCCGGTAAGGTCTGGCCCTGCCATTCAAAATCCTCCTGTGCTTCGTAGTGAATAAACACCGGCACGATGGGCACGCCGGTTTCCAGTGCAATCGAAAAAATACCGTACAAAAACGGATTGATGCGACGACCCTTGCAGCCGCCTTCCGGATAGATCGCGATATTCCTGCCATCGAGCAGGGCCTGCTTGATGGTGTTGGCGGCCTCGGCCCGTGATGCCTTGTTCTCGCGCTGCAGATAGACGGTGCCCGATGCCGTGCTGATCCGGCCGACGAAATACCAGTCGCGCACCTCGATCTTGGCCACCGAGTGGGCGCGAAACAGGGCCGGGATGCCGATATCCTCAAACGCGGAAGGGTGGTTGGCGATAACGATATAGTGTTCAGGCAGACTGCCCTTGTATTTCTGATGAAGCTTCAGATCGACGCCGAGCGCGCGTACAAACGTCCGCGACCAGCTCTGGAACAAGCGGTCGTAAGTTGCGGCGAAATAGCTGCGCGGTATAAAGGACAGCACATACATCAAGAGAGTGAAAACGACCAGATCCAGCCAGGCGATCAGGCGATACAGAAAACGGCCAAGAACGATCACGCGCGATTCCCGTAGCTTTTGAATTTTTCCAGAATCACATCCATTTCCTGGTCGTCGAGAATCACCGGCTCGCCGAGCATGCGGCACTGGCTGTAAACCTGCGCCAGATGTTCGATTTCGACCGCCAGCGCCAGCGCCTTGCCAAGCGAGGTCTGGAAGGCGATCATTCCGTGATTGGCGATCAGGCAGGCCTTGCGGTCTTCGAGCGCCTGCAGAATATTGTCCGAGAGATCCTGAGTGCCAAAGGTGGCATAGGAGGCGCAGCGGAGGGTTTTGCCACCGGCCATCGCGATCATGTAGTGAAACGCCGGGATCTCGAGATTGAGACAAGCCAGCGTCGTGCACCAGTGCGGATGGGCATGAACAATGGCGCCGGCCTCAGCCCGTTTGAGATAGATATCGCGATGGAAACGCCACTCGCTGGAAGGCTTGAGTGCTCCCTGCCATTCGCCCTGCATGCTCATCAGCACCATGGAATCCGCGCTGCATTGTGCGTAATCCAGGCCGGACGGGGTAATCAGAAAGCCGTCCCCGACGCGCAGACTGAGGTTGCCCGACGCGCCCTGATTGAGACCGCACTGGTTCATGGCGCGTGCTGTTTCGAGCAATTCGGTTCGCTCGGACCGGTAATCGTTCATCGATGGTTCCTCCTCGGCTTATTGTAGAATAATCCGTGCTGTTTGGCTGTCCCGTTGACCTTGCGCGGACTCCGGCCGAGAACTCCCCGGCCCGGAGGCCATCAAACCGGCAAAAGGCCGGCTGGATAATTTTTCAGCAAGCGGCGATTGATTCAGCAACCGTCACACTATAGATTTCGCTTTCTCAGAGTGGTATCGACGAGTTGAAACAGAAACGGAGAATGTTGGATGTTGTCCGGATACTACAGAATCGAACGTCTCGATCAGGGCCTGGCTGCGCGTAAGCTCTTTGTCGCTGACGAACCGGTATTTTCGCGGCGGCCGGAGTTTTCCGCCTTTACCGAAGGGGCGATCGTGCTGGTCGCCGACGAGCCGGTCGATGGCGACCGGATCAGTCTGCTGGCCGAAGGCGGCACGGCCAAAGCCCGGGTCTGGACTATTCTGGATGACTATGCCGTCGATCCGCATTACCCGGACGCGGTGCACAAGGAAGTCAATCACCTGCTGGACAATCCGGGTATCGATGACCCGGCGCTGATGGATATGACCGATCTGGCGTTCGTGACGATCGATAACGAAGACTCGCGCGACCTGGATCAGGCGATGTATATCCGCACCGATGACCATGGCTATACCGTGTATTACGCGCTGGCGGACGCGGCTTTCTACATTCCGACTGACAGCGCCTTGTTCGCCAACGCGCTGCTGCGCGGCGCCAGCTACTATCTGCCCGAGTTTTCCGTGCCGATGCTACCGTCGGCCCTGTCCGAAGGAAAAGGTCTGATCTCGCTGAATCCGCAGGTCTTGCGCCGGGCGCTGGTGTTTATCATCCGGCTGGACGACAAGGCCGAAGTGATCGACAGCCGCATTCAGCGGGCCCGAATCCTCAGTCGCGCCAAGCTCAGTTACAACGGCGTGCAGGCCTTTCAGGACGATCCGGCGGCCAGTCCGCTGGCCGGGCAGGCGTTCAGCGAAACCCTGATCCTGCTGAAAACGATCGGCGAAAAACGCGTCGATCTGGCCCGCCGGCGCAATGTCGTCGAATATGACCGGATGAGTCTCAGCGTGCAGTATGCCGGGGCCAACGGTGAACGTTTCACCATCTCCGAAGATCATCGACTGGATGTGGAATCCTGGAACGAACAGATTTCCCTGCTCTGTAATCATGAAGGCGCGAATCTGCTGCGCGAGGCGCTCGATGGGCATGATATTCAGCCGATCTTTCGTGTGCACATGGCGCCGGAGCCGGAGCGGCTGAAAAAATTCAGCGCCTTGCTGGATGCGCTGGTGGCTGAACATGATCTGCCGCGCGAGATCTGGATCTGGC
>JAGRHW010000383.1 GCA_020444765.1 Gammaproteobacteria bacterium
CCAAACCTGCCATGTCAGTCCGGCGACTGTCTATTCGCACTTTTTCAACACGCCGGTTTCCTTAAGGCGGGAAATCCATACATTACTCATCACCTGGTAACCCTCCGCGTCAGGGTGTAGCCGGTCCGCACTCAGGTATTCACCATCGCCCAGGGCCTCAAACTGATCGACCAGGGCTATCCGGTCACCGGTCGCCTTGCGTTGCGGCACGAAACTTTCGATCAGGCGGTTAAAGGCGATTATCCGATCCGCCCTGCTCACGCTGTCGGTACGCTGGATCAGCTTCGCCAGCATCAGTGCCGCCGGATTGTTGGCGTTGCTTTCCCAGTTATCGATCGTATTGGCAATACTGGTGATATCGTTGATATTGTCGGGCGTGCTGTTGGTGCCGATATGCATCAGAATGATATCGGCACCGGTGGCATTCAGCCAGCTCGCCATATTGTCGCGCACATAGCCGGTCGTTTGCCCCGGATAGCCGTTATGCTGGGTATCGCTAAAGCCGCTGACCGCATAGCCTTCGTTACGTGATCCGACCAGATCGATGCTGTATCCCTCGGCGGTCAGGCGGTCCTTGAGGAATTTCCGGTAGCCGACCCGCACGTCCGAAGACGGTGTGTCCTGATTGATCGAAGAGTCGTAAAACTCGACGCCGGAGGTAATCGAGTCGCCGACCGGCATCACCCGGTACGGTGTCGCGATCAGCTCAACGCTGGCGTCACCAAGGTAATCGCCATTGTCATCGAAGACCCGGTAACTGAAGCTGTCCTGGCCGCGAGCCGCGCTGCTGCGCTGATAGCTGAACTGTCCGCTGGCCGGATCGAATCCGTCCAGCGTGCCGAGCCGGGGTTGGCTCAACAATTCGAACGTCGGGTTGCTCACGCCCGGTACTGCAAGCGTGCCACTGACAGTGGATTGGCTGTAATTATACTCGGTGCAATAATCGAAGGCGCCGGGAGGCTCATCGCCGAGCGCCGGCTGGGTAATCGACAGGGACACCGCGAACGGTCCCAGCGTTTCTCCATCCTTGCTGAGCATATAGGAAAAACTATCCTGCGTGGCGCTGGTCGAAACGGTCCGGTAAATCAACTCGCCATCGGCGGCCAGCTGGAAGTCGATGGCCTGCTCCGGCAGCTTGCGCACACTGATGGTGGCGCCGCTGGTACCATCGTCGTTTTTCAGGATGCCCAGCGGCCCGCTCAGACTGAGCGCCTTGCCGGACTCGACCGAAAAGCTATCGTCCTGGCCGCTCAACACGCCTGAATCAATACGGATGCTGACACTCTGTGCGGCACTTGCCTGCAATCCATCATTGAGCGTGTAACGAAAGGTATCGGTTCCCGCAGCAGCGGCGGTCGCCGTGTAGTTGAATGAGCCATCTTTGTTCAGACTGAACGCGCTAGCCATGGCTGGTCCCTGCACCAGCGTTGCGCTCAGCGTTTGCCGCTCGCTCTCATCATTGGCCAGCACGCCGTCATCCGCACTGACCGTCAACGCTTGTCCCGGCGCGACGATATAGGCATCCGCCACGGCCAACGGCGGCGGGAAAATCGTCAGGCTGACGGTGGCGCTCGATGTCAGCCCATCGGAGCCCTGGACCTGATAGACGAACTGATCGGACGTTTTGTTGTCGGCCTCGGCCCGGTAACTGAACGAGCCGTCCGGATTCAGCGTAAACGACTCGGCCCGCGCCGGCGCTGTAATCAGCGTCGCCACCAGGGCTTCGCCATCATCATTGACCAACACACCATCGGCTGCGCTGACCTGTCTTGCCACGCCAGCCCCGACATCATAGGCATCAGCCACCGCCAGCGTGGAAGCGGGTGACGAATCCCCGCCTCCGCCGCCGCAGGCAGTCAGCACCAGGCTGCCCGCTAGCAGTAGAGGAATTCCAATGGACGACGCACTGGTTCGCTGGCGAAATAATCGGTTCATAAGCTTGTTCACACGGTATCGGGTGGCTTGGAAGACATGCCGCCCGGGTCAGCTCTTCTGCATAAAACGGTTTATCGTCTTGGCTTTTAGCGTTTAAAGCAAGCTACTTATTGGTGAGATGCGTCATACTTCTTGATAAAACGCTCGATCGCGCCGGCCGACAAGGGCCCCGGATTATTGCCGACCAGCTCACCGTCCGGGGTATACAACAGATAGGTCGGTGTGCCGCGAAACACCTCTTCGGTAGACTGTTCATAGCTGTCAGCGATTGCCGTAAACTCACCGGTCAGGGTCGGAAATGTGGTTTCATGCTGACCAAGATAACGCTCGATGGCCGCCTTGTTGGCGTAGCCGTCAAGCGCCACGCCGATGACATTCGCATCGTTGTCCTTGTGACGGTCATGAAAGGCCGAAATGGCGGGCTTTTCCCGTGCGCAGATCACACAGTCGGTGGCCCAGAACATCACCAGCAGCCACTGACCCTTGCCGATATGCTGGCTGAGCTTGACCGGGCTGCCCTGCAGGTCGACCAGCTGAAAATCCACCGGGCCGCTTTTCGCAATGGCCGCAGGCATCAGAAACATCACAGACAGGAATAATACGCAGACCCTCAGCCACACTGGCGGTTTTGCAGATTTCATGAGACAGATACCCCGGGGTTGAATGCCACCAGACGAATCTGACCGGTCAGGCGGAACAAGGTTCATTCTTCGGATCTTTACAAAAGCATAGCCAAAAAATTCCGCAATTTCGTGCCCGGCGTTCATTAGCGGGAGCGGCCGGCCGGTGGCGGGCCTTATGCTGAAACCTTTACACTCTCTTCTCTTGCGAATTGGCAAATATCCTGCGTTGCTTCAGGGTTGGTATGTAAAATCATCAATCCAGGAACGGTTCGTAACAACGTGGTATTTTTGACTCACCCAGACAACCCGGTATCGACCTTGAGTACGGCATCTTGCAGACTTTCATGATGCCGCGTGCGCTTCTGTCCGGGGCCTTCAAATTTGTTTTCGCTGCACTCCTTCTGCTGGCGGCTGCCTGTTTGCACGCGGAAACGGAAATCGACATCCAGGGTATTTCAGGTGAGCTGAAAGAAAATGTCGAGCTGTATATCGGCCAGCCGGTCAATGACAGTGAGCGGAACATCGCGGCCTTTGCCGACAAATTACCGTCCGAGGTGCGCGACGCCTTGCAGGCGCTGGGTTACTACAACAGCAAAATCAGTGTCGAACGCAGCACGCTTACCCGCAAGGACACGACCGCCGAACGCATCACCGTCACGGTCGAGCGAGGCCCGGCGGTCAAGGTCACAAACATGGAAATCCGCCTCAAAGGCGATGTCAACACCAACGGCGATCAGACCTTCCGCAAAATGCTCGACGACCTGCCCCTGCAGAAAGGCGACACCCTGAATCACGGTCTTTATGAAAAAACCAAAAGCCAGTTGTTCAACACCGCTCAGGACCGCGGTTATTTCGATGCCTCTTTCGTCGAAACCAGCGCGCGCGTCGACCGGCAGACCAACAGCGCGAGCATCCTGTTGGTTTTCGATTCCGGCAGACGCTATAAATTCGGCGAAGTCAGTTTCGACACGGATTTTTTCAACGTCGGCTTTCTCGAACGCTGGGTACCCTTTGAAACAGGCGATCCTTATGAACTGGATCTGATCGCCAAGCTGACGCAGGAATTGCAGTCCAGCGGCTATTTTTCCAGGGTGCGGGTCCGCACCCTGCGCGACCAACCGGTCGATGGTCATATCCCCATCGAGGTGACGCTCAACACAACCGAGGCCAACAAGGTCGGGCTCGGCGTCGGTTT
>JAGRHW010000384.1 GCA_020444765.1 Gammaproteobacteria bacterium
CCCGCCCTGCAGCGCGCAGGCCACGATATCGAGCTTGCCGCGCTCGGATTCGGCCATGGCCGTATTGCTGACTTTTTTCAGGTCGGCGATCTGATCGCGCAGCACGGCGGCCTTTTCGAACGCCAGGCCGGTCGAGGCTTTTTCCATCTCGGCGACCAGATCACTGATTACCTGCTGGTTCTTGCCTTCCAGCAAATCGATGGTATGGCCGACATCGACCGCGTAATCCTCGGGCGAAATAGAGGCAACGCACGGCGCGGTACAACGATTGATCTGGTATTGCAGGCAGGGTCGCGAACGGTTGCGAAAATAGCTGTCCTCGCACTGCCTTACGCGAAACAGTTTTTGCACGAAACGCAGCGACGCGCGCACCGCCCCGGCATTCGGAAACGGGCCGATGTATTTGCCGGCCTGTTTGCGTCCACCGCGCCGGTAGGAAACCCGCGGATACTCGTCGTTCGTGGAAATAAAAACATAAGGATAACTTTTGTCATCTCGCAGCAAGACGTTATAGCGCGGCCTGAATTGTTTGATCAGATTTTGTTCAAGGATCAGCGCTTCGGCCTCGCTGCGGGTGACCGTGGTTTCAACACGGGCGATCTGCGACACCAGCACCGCGGTTTTGACCGACAGCGAACCGGACTTCTGAAAATAGCTGGACAAACGGGCCTTGAGATCGCCCGCCTTGCCGACATAGATCACGTCGCCGGCGGCATTGAGCATCCGGTAAACGCCCGGCCGGCGGCTGACCGATTTGAGAAAGGCGGTGGCATTGAATTCGGCGTTGGCGGCAGTCATCAGCGAAGGGTAACGTATTCGGTAAACGGCGTGCGACCGGAAATGGCCGCGGCGGGTTGCAATATATTCAGGATGCCCCGATCGAATCAAGCAGGATTGATCAAACCGTAGCGCATGGCCAGCAGTGCGAGTTCCGCGGTGCTGTTGACATCGAGTTTTTTCAGCGCGCGGCTGCGGTAGGTGCTGACGGTTTTGTCGCTGATCGACAGGCTGGCCGCCATCTGCTGATTTCGCTTGCCGTCCAGAATCATCATGACGATTTCCAGTTCACGCGGCGACAGCTCCTGAAATGGTGAAACGACTTCTTCCCCGCCGCCTCCGAACGCCATCTTCGTGGCAATCCCGGGCGCCATATAGAGGTCGCCCACGAGGACCGAATCGATGGCCTCAAACAAGTCATCGAATTGATTGTCCTTACTCAAAAAACCCCGGATGCCAAAACTCACGAACTGCTGGATCGAAGGCAACGCCGTCTGGTCAATCAGCAGAATTATCTTCAGAGCGGGATCGTCGGCCAACATAGTGCGCGCCGCTTCCACTCCGCTAATCCCCGGCAGGCGGAAATCAATAAGAACCAGATCAGGATGCTCGACGCGGGCCGCGTGGATCGCCTGTTCGCCGTTTTCCGCTTCGTTAAAGGGATTGAGTTCGTAACGTTCACGGAGAATCCGCTCACAGCCGGCCCGCACCAGACGCTGGCCAATCACCAGTAACACCGATAATTTCCGTGTGTCTGCACCCGACACAATCACTCTCCTTGACCTCGTAGCGCAAGTACCGTGTCCGTTATTTTTATTTACGCATTACCCTTCGAGTCAGTATAAAGTATGACCAGACTCAGTGGGCTCACCGCCAGTGAACAGGAATCTGGACTGACTCTAAACAGTATAAAAAGATGAACGCTTGATTACAACCAGGATATTTTTTGGACAGAGGGCATGCTGCTCAGAAGCGGATCAGCGCGGAACCCCAGGTAAAGCCGCCGCCGAACGCCTCCAGCATCACCAGCTCGCCGGGTTTGATCTGCTTGCCGCGAACCGCGGTATCCAGCGCCAGCGGAATGGAGGCCGCCGAGGTGTTGCCGTGCTTGTCGACGGTGACCACGACCCGGTCCATCGGTAGATTGAGTTTTTTGGCGGTCGCCTGAATGATGCGGATATTGGCCTGGTGCGGCACCAGCCAGTCAAGCTCGGATTTGTCGATGCCGTTGAAGCGCAGTGTTTCATCGGCGATTCGGCCGAGCGTGGTAACCGCCATACGGAATACACCGCTGCCGTTCATTTCAACGAAGCCACGCCCTTCGACGACCGCGGCATGATTGTTCGATACGCCCTGCGGCACATGCAGGTACTCGGCGTAGTCGCCGTCCGCATGCAGATGCGTCGACAGAATACCCGGTTCATCCGACGCCTCCAGCACCACCGCACCGGAGCCGTCACCAAACAACACGCAGGTATCGCGGTCGGTCCAGTCGATAATCCGCGAGAACGTTTCTGCACCGACCACCAGCGCACGTTTGCTGGTACCGGTACGGATGAATTTATCGGCGATGCCAAGCGCGTAGACAAACCCCGTGCAGACGGCCTGCACGTCAAACGCCGGGCAGCCCTTGATGCGCAGGCGGCTTTGTAACAGGCAGGCAGTGCTCGGAAAAATCTGGTCCGGCGTAGTGGTCGCCACCACGATCAGGTCGATATCGGAGGGCTGGATGCCGGCCGCATCTATGGCCCGGCGCGAGGCGTATTCGGCAAGATCCAGGGTGAATTCGTCCTTGGCGGCAATCCGGCGTTCGCAAATGCCGGTGCGTTCCCTAATCCATTCGTCGGTGGTGTCCACCATTTTCTCGAGATCATGGTTTGTCACGATTTTTTCTGGCAGGTAACTGCCGGTACCGATGATCCTCGAGTAAATGCTCACAAATTATTTTCTTTTCTAAGGTGTGGTTCGATGTGCTCGGCAATCATGCCCGGCACGTTTTTTCTCGCTTCAATAATAGCAACCTCGACCGCATTGGCGAAGGCTTCGGCATCGGCATTACCGTGACTTTTGATGACAATACCTTTAAGCCCCAGCAGACTCGCGCCGTTGTAGCCGCGCCAGTCGATGCGTTTGCGGAATGACTTGATTATAGGCAAGGCCATCAATCCCGCCAGTTTTCCGAATAAGGTCCGCTTGAATTCCTGGGTCAGGTAATAGGCGATCATTTTCGCCACGCCTTCGCTGGTCTTGAGCGCAACATTGCCGACAAAGCCGTCGCAAACCACGACATCCACGGTATCGGAATAGATTTCATTGCCCTCGACAAAGCCGATGTAGTTCAGCTCGCTCTGCTCCAGCAGCCGGCCGGCGGTCTTGACCTGTTCGTTGCCCTTGATCTCCTCGGCGCCGATATTCAGCAGGCCGACCCGCGGCTTGTACACATTGTCGAACGCCTCGGCCAGAGTGGCACCCATGATGGCAAACTGCTGCAGATGCTCGGCGGTGCAATCCAGATTGGCGCCGAGATCCAGCATATGGGTATGGCCATTGAGCGCCGGCAGTGTCGTGCAAAGCGCGGGACGGTCGATACCAGGCAGGGTTTTGAGCACAAACCGCGCGATCGCCATCAAAGCGCCGGTATTGCCGGCCGATACGGCCGCCCCTGCCTCGCCCTTCTTCACCGCCTGTATGGCGAGGCCCATCGATGTCTTGTTGGCGCGGCGGATCGCGGCGGCCGGCTTTTCATTGGCGTCGACCACGCCGTCACAATGAAAGATTTCGGATGCGGCGCGCAGATTGGGATGATTGTCGAGCGCTGCCTTGATTCGGGTTTCATCGCCGAACAGGCTGAATTGCAGGCCATCATGAAGGCGACGCGCCTCGGCAACGCCCGCCATCATCACGCGAACGCCTTCATCGCCGCCCATCGCGTCAACGGCGATATGCGGCTTTCTGCTCACCATGAACCCCCTGAG
>JAGRHW010000385.1 GCA_020444765.1 Gammaproteobacteria bacterium
TTTGATTCGATTCTATTTACTGGTTATCGGTCGCAATCGGCTCTTATTGAGCGGCGGTTTGAGCAAATGAACCATCGACCAGACTGATACGGGTTTTGTCCCGTCTCTAGGTGTTCACCGGCAACAGCGACCGTTGCTTTTCACGCGTAACGACATCAATAAGCTGTTCGTCGATCTGTTTCTTTTGTTCGGCAAAACCGTATAAAAGCGCAGTATCGCAGATAGCGTTAATCAGCCTCGGGTTGCCGCCACTGGCCTTCCAGGCGTGTTCGCAGGCCTTGTTCGAAAAAAGCGCCTGCCGGCCGCCGGCGGTTACCACACGATGATTGATATACTCGGTGGTTTCCTCAAGCGACAGATTTTCGACATGACAATCCACCACGATACGCTGCACAAACGCCTTCATTAACGGCAGCCCGAGCGTGGTGCGCAGAGAACTCTCGCCGATCAAAAGAATTTGCAACAATTCGTTTTTGTCGGTATTTACGTTGGCGAGAATGCGCAGCTGCTCGAGACAGCTCTCGTCCAGATTATGGGCTTCATCGATAATCAGAATTACGCGTTTCTGCTCGGCAAACTGCGTAACCAGGAATTCGGCCAGGGTGTCGTACATGGCAACCTTGTCCTTGCCCGCATGATCGAGAGAAAAGGAATACAAAATCCATTTCATAAGCTCTTCAAAGGAATCGACATAGGAGTTGGCTACCAGTCCGACGGTCAGATGCGGGTATTTCTTTTTCAGCAGTTTACGGATAATAGTGGTTTTGCCCGCCCCCAGATCACCGGTAATCACCGAGATACCGGGTTGGCTGACCAAAACATATTCGAGCCTCGACAGGGCTGCCTGATGACTTTTGCTGAGGTAGAGGTAGTCGGAGTCCGGACTCAGCATGAACGGTTTCTCCCGCAGCCCGTAGAAAGACTCGTACATAGTTGAATTTCCTGCTTATTAATTTACGAACATCTTAACCCGTCGGCAAAAAATTGCACTGGTTTTGTTCGCACGGTTTTGCGGCAAGTCAGTAGTAGTAATAATCCATATTCTTGAGCGCATCGTTGGACTTGTTAAGTACCGTGCCAAGAATATTACACTCATGGAGCAGTTCGAAGGTGTGGGTCAGCTCCGGAGTTGTAGTTTTACCGTCTTCGATAACAACAAGCACGGCATCCAGATGCGGCGCGAATGCCACCACATCGTCACCGACCAGCACCGGCGGCAGATCGAAGATGACAATTTGCGAGGAGAAACCGGCGCGTATTTCCTCAACCAGCTGCAGCATGCGTGGAGAGGCCACCAGCTCTGAGGAAGTGCCCTCGCGACTACCCTTGTTCGGCAGGATGGAGAAATGCTCGATCCCCGGATTGATCAACAGGGAATGAATCGAGGAACGGTTCGACAGATAGTCCTCCAGACCGAAATCAGGATTAATCTCGAAGATGCTGTGAACACTCGGTCTGCGCAAGTCGGTATCCACGACCATTGCGGAGAGGTTCTCCTTCAGCGAAATACTGATCGCAAGATTTACCGAGGTCAAGGTTTTACCGACATTCGGGCCGGCACTGGTCACACCCAGGGTATTCCAGCCATTTTGCTGCATCGACCTGAGCACGCGTGTGCGCAACAGCTTGTAGGAGTCGACGATTCGCCCATCTTCGAGCGTAGTAATAACCCGGTTTCGACGCAGGACGGCTTTGGGTACATTGATTGTGTGTATGTTTTTCGACGAAAAATCATTCACCGGCGCTGCAGCGGGCACTGCCGGGACTTCGCTGGTCTTACCTTTCGCCAGTTCCAGAGCCTTTGATAACCTATCCATCTGCGGGAAACCTCAATACTCGTTTAATAGTCAGCCATGGCTCACTGTGCTTGTGATGTCACAGCCTGATCACTGCCGCCCTGTACCGGCGCCGGCTTGTTCATCTGATAGAGAAACAGCACAGCGGAAGCAATCAGCACGATAACAATGGCGGTAGCCAGACCCTGGGCAACCCGTGTCGTGGCGGTACCGGCTACCGCGCGATCCGGGATATTCGGAATAACCGCAATCGGTTGCGCGCCAAAAGCCGCAACAAGCCCTTTCGAACCATAAATGGTCTTGTCAGTGTATTCACCGATTGCCGCCGCACCGATTCCGGCACTGATAGCAATCAGAAAACTCAACAAGGCAATGCCCAACCGGTTCGGGCGATCCGGCTTGGTCGGCAAAACGGCCGGATCAACGACATCGAAGCGCTCACTTTTACCACCTTCCTCAAGCTTGCTGGCCAATTCCGCCTTGATGCGTTTTTCGTTCAGATCCTGGTACGTCAGTTTACGCGCCTCGAGCTCGTTGACCAGAGCCCGGTACTCCTGCTCGACCAGCGGACTGGTAACGACCCTGGATTCATATTCATCAATCTTCGCCACCAGGCGTTCCCGCTTCAAACGCTCGGACCGCAATTGGGCGTTCACGTTATCAAGCTGGGTTTGCAGATTGACGTAAACCGGATTGCTGGGCCTGACCGCCGCATTGACCTGATTTGATGACCCCGAACTGATTGAGGTTGCAGCGGCCTCGGTCAAATCGCTTTCGAGCTGTGAAACCTTGGCACTCAGGCGGCGCACGTCCGGGTGAGCTGCCGAATAACGCTGCTCCGCCCGCGCCAGCTCATCACGCGCCTCGATCAGTTCGTTAAGCATCTGCCCCGCCCCGGAAGCCGGGCCGAGCTGACCGACCATAGCCTGCAATTCCCGGCGCAGCTTTTTGACTTCCGGGTGATCCGGCGAATACCGTGCCGAGGCCTGCTTATACTCGGCGGTCAGAACGTTCAGCCGCTCGTTTCCAGTCTGCACGCGGCGCTGATCGTCGGTAAAGACATCCTTGTAAGGACTGGTGTAGGACAGCTGACCGCTGAGTGTTACAGCACGGTCTTCAAGCTCCCTGATGCTTTCGTCGGTGCGTTCCACCTTGGCTTCAGTCTGTTCGAGCAGCATCCGGTTGGAATCGACCTGCTCCGGCAATTCATTGACGTGTTTGCTTTTGAACTCGGTAAGGCGCTCTTCGACTTCTTCGATCGCTCGTTTGGCGCTGGTGACGCGCTCGACGAGAAACTCGGAAACACCCTCCACGGCGCCCTGACGCAAGGCCTTGTTCTCTTCGATGATCAGATTGGTAATCGCCCGCGCGCCACGTTTGGCAACCAGCGGGTCAGCCGCTTCGAAAGCCACGGTAAAGGCGACGGTTACGGCGCTGGCGCGGGACGAAGCCGGATCACTGGCCCTGACTTCGACCATCTCGACAATAATGCTCTCCCGCATGTCCTTGACGATATCGACTTCCGGCGGCGTCGGTTTGCCACTACCGGAGTAGTAATCTATCTGGCGCGCTATATCCAGCAGCCCCTGCCGCGTGAGTGTACGCTGCTTTATCTCCTCGATACGCTGTTGCAGATAGCCGGTTACCGTCGTTTTGATGATGTCTGAGGGAATTTCAGCATCCTTGACAAGAATGGTAGCCTGCGATTTGTAGACCGGCGGCAACAAATAGGCAAGCGCGATCCCGGCCCCCATCAAAAGCAGAAAAGGGATAAGAATGTGATATTTTCGCCGCGCCAGTAACGCCAGATAATCTCTCATCTACACCATCCCAAAATCAGTTGTTTCATAACCAAAAATCTTACAAAACCGCAAAATCAGACAACCCAACATAGCGACCCGCTCTCTCAATCATCATTGACCGGCA
>JAGRHW010000386.1 GCA_020444765.1 Gammaproteobacteria bacterium
TTTCCCGGGTGAAGGGCTGACCGTGCTGGTCGGTCAGGGTAATGTCAGGAAAACGCTTCAGATCAGCAGGCAGCAGCGTCGCCGTCGTCAAACGCGACTGGAGTTGCGCCGGGGAATCACGTTCGCCAAGCCACGACAAGGTCAGGCCGCCGAGCAGACCCGCGAGCGCGAGAATTGCAATAATGATTTTGGAATTCAACTTCTTGTCTGGACGTGGTTACAAGCCAAGCCGCCAATGATGTCTATTCTGAAGCACTTTGTAAACAGCTATACTTGACGGATTAATCGGCAATCAAGGCTATAGCGATGAGTCTTCGCGCATGGTATCAAATTCCGGATCTGACACTCGAACAGGCGGTCCGCACGGCAGCCCGCTATCTTGACGGTTTTGATCTCGTCTACGGGCACGGGACGGATAACGCCACGGATGAAGCGAGTTGGCTGATTCTTGAAGCAATGGGTTTGTCGCCCCTGGAGCCGCCGGATTACAACATGGTGCTGACCGAAGAGGAGAAGGAACACGCCATCAGCTTCCTGCGGCGTAGGGCCGAACAGAGAGTTCCCGCTGCCTATATCACCGGACGTACCTGGTTTGCCGGGCTGGAATTTCTGGTCGACGAGCGGGCGCTGGTGCCGCGTTCGCCGCTGGCCGAACCGATCATGCAGGGCTTCAGTGATTTTATCGACCCGGGTGAAACCAGACTCATACTCGATCTTTGCACCGGCGGTGGTTGTATTGCGATTGCCTGCGCCTATGCGTTTGCCGATGCGCATGTCGATGCTCTGGATATTTCCGAAGATGCGCTGGCGCTGGCGAAGGAAAACCTGCAAAAACATGCCATGCAGCGACGGGTAAGATTGATACAGAGCGACCTGTTCGAGGCGATCAAACCCGAAAACCGTTACGACCTGATTATCAGTAATCCGCCCTATGTGGATCGCGACGAAATGGATGCGCTCGGCGAGGAGTTCCGCAAAGAACCTGGTCTGGGGCTGGCGGCCGGTACCGATGGTCTGGATCTGGTCAGGCGTATTCTCGCCGAGGCCGCCGATCATCTGACGGCCGAGGGCATTCTGGTTTGTGAGGTCGGTAACAGCGCGGCCGCGCTGGAAGCGGCCTATCCGGAATTACCGTTTATGTGGCTGGAGTTCGAGCACGGCGGCGACGGGGTGTTTGTTCTGACCCACGACGAACTGGTCACCGCGAAGCTTTGAATCAGAGCTTGATATCCGCCGCGGTCAGCTTAGGGTCGGTCCGGGCAATCAGCTGAATATAGGTATTCACCTTGCTCTCGGGCTCCGGCACTTCCGTCGGTAATTCCCCGGGAAAAGCTTTGGCGCGTAATTTTGTCCGCATCGGGCCGGGATTGACCAGATTGACCGCGACGCGCGGTTGCTCTTGTTCATCGACGAGATTTTCCGTTTCATCGGCAAGAATCTGCGCGGCAGCCCGCAAGGCCGCCTTGCTGACACCGTAGGCGCCCCAGTAGGCCGTGTTGTGGTCATCCAGCGTGAAGACGATGCTGGCGGCTTTGCTCTTGTCCAGCAGGGGCATCAGCGCCTGGGTCAGCAGGATCGGGCCTTGCAGATTGGTCGCCATGACCTTGTTCCATTCCGCCATATCATAGGCCTGCAAAGGGCTCGGGCTGCCGAGTATGCCGGCGCAGTGAATCAGGGCGTTGAGCTGGCCGAACTCCTTTTCAATGGTGAGCAGCAGGTCATCGTAATCCTTGGCGCTCGCGCCTTCCAGATCGAGCGGTACGATGCCGGGTTGCGCCGAGCCGGCCTGCTCCAGTTCATCATAGAGTTTTTCGAGATGAGGCAGGGAGCGGCCGAGCAGAATCACGGTTGCGCCGAGTTGTGCGCAGGCGTGAGACAGCGCGCGGCCGAGACCGCCGTAGGCGCCGGTGATCAGAACGACGCGGTCTTTCAGCAAATGAGCGTCGGGCTTGTAATTGTCGAGGACTGGCACTGGATGGACTACCGTGAGCTGAGAACTGCGGGTTAGTGTAAGGGTTGACGCAGGTGTTGTTCAATGATTTGCAGGTTTTTCAGGGCCGGGTGGTCGTCGTTCAGCTCGCGCTGCCGGAGCAGCTCGGTGCAGGCCTTGTCAATTTCGAGCAGCTGATTGTGATCGAACAGACTCAAGGTCACTTGCAGAGCCTCGGGCGATTCCGACAGCAGGGTCGCTGGCAGCTCGGTACTTTTTATCAGGCCGTCCGGGCGCAGCAGGTCGCAAACGATCGGGTAGGCGAGCAGACTGAAATGCTGTTCGCGCGCCTGCCGTTCTTCCAGCAGTTTTTGCAGGGCGACCGGATCGGTGGCGGCGGCTTTTTCGACGGCGTTCATCATCGGCGTCAGCATCATCCGGATCGCTTCCTGCTCGCGGTCGAGATCATCGCCAAGACCGCAACTGCGCTCATAGAGCAGGTCCAGTTGTTCCTTGAGTTTGAGCACTGTATCGGATTCGGCAAGCGGGTCCAAGCTGACGCATTGTTGCAGGGTTTCGCGTAAGTCTTCGCGAAAGCGCGCCAGCTCCAGCCGGTCCTGGGTGCGGGCGGTCTGAATGTCGCGCGGCTGGAATTCATGGTTTGCAAACAGCGGGTTACGATGCTGGCGTTGCAGATGGCGCTCGAAGGCGCCGGGTTTTCGGCTGAAGAGATTAGTCATGAAAGCTGTTTCAGTTGTCGATCGTGAAGGCGGTTGAGCGTCAGAAGGGCGACGATGGCGCCCAGCAGGGCCAGGGCCATATCCGACTGGGTATCCCAGACATAACCCTGGGTGCCGAGAAACGCATCAGCGGCTTCGTCGGACAGCAAGGCAACCCACCATTCGATCAGTTCGTAAAAAGCGCTGAATCCGAGGCAGAAGCAGACGATAAGAAAATTCCGCCAGCTGTCTCCATTGACGATTTCTTTGCGGACCAGGATTTCCCGGGCGATGATGGCTGGCACGAAGCCCTGCACAAAATGGCCGACCTTATCGTAATTGTTGCGCGATTGGTCGAATAGGTCGGCAATCGTGTCGAACAGAGGGACTTCGGCGTAAGTGTAGTGACCGCCGACCATCAGCACGATCGCGTGAACGAGAATCAGCAGATAAGTCAGCGGCGTCAGCGGGAAGCTGTCGCGGGTGATAAACAACACGACGATACCGATCAGTGCCGGCGCTACTTCCAGCAGCCAGGTCAGATAATCTTTCGGGTTGACCGCCGACCAGAGCAAAACCAGGAAAAATGCGCTGAGCCAGACGACGATGAAAGGTCCCGTTACGCTGCGCGGGCTCATGTCAGCAAGGCTCGCCAGCCCGGGTAGGCCGCGGCGCTGATCGTGTATTTTTCCACCGCATCACCCCAGGGTTCGGCGTTTTGCATGCGCTCGATGAGGGTGTCGATAGCGACGACGCGGCTGGCGCCGATTTCGTCGATGCCAAGCGCAAACAGCGTGTCCGGCAGGCAGCCGGCAGTGGGTCCGATCAGCGAAATAAAGCAGTCCTCCGCGCAATGAGCGAGGATCGACGGCAAGGAATCGTTCAATAGTGTGGAGGCGGTGCAAAGTACCTGATCACAGTCGGCCAGCCGTGTCGCATCCAGAGTGACTTCAAAGTTGTCGGCTTTTTCCACAAACGCTGCCTGTTGTTCGATGACGGTCAGCTTTTGCCCGGCTGCGCGGAATTTTTTTACCAGCGGCGGGAAAAACCCCACCATGCCGAGGTGCTTGGGT
>JAGRHW010000387.1 GCA_020444765.1 Gammaproteobacteria bacterium
AAGTAAGCACATGCAGGACGGGGCCGAAAATCTCGCGCTCCAGTTCCTCGAAGGCATCGAGGCGAAACGCCGCCGGGCTGATAAAGCTGCCATCCGGTATGTCCGCCGGCAAGGGCACTTTGAACAACAACCGGCCGTCTTTTTCCAGCCGTTGGCAATGTTGGCTGATGGTGTCGAGAGCCTGCTGGTTGATGATCGGCCCGACGTCCACCCGGGTTTGCCAGGGGTCGTTGATCGCCAGTTCCATGCTTGCGCCTTCGAGCATGGCCAGCACACCCGGTGCCGCTTCTTCCTGCAAGAGCAGCAGGCGCAGCGCCGAGCAACGCTGGCCGGCGCTCTGAAAGGCCGAACTGACGATGTGCTTGACGGCTTGCTCGGGCAGCGCGGTGGAGTCGACGATCATGGCATTGATGCCACCGGTTTCGGCGATCAGCGGGGTGTCCGCCGGCGCATGTTCGGCGAGCGCGCGATCGATGCGTGCCGCGGTTTCGGTGGAGCCGGTAAAGCAGACACCGGCGATACGCGGGTCGGAGGTCAATGCCGAACCGACCACGGAACCTTCGCCTGGCAGCAGGATGAGAACCTGTTCGGGCACCCCGGCCTGATGCATCAATTTGACGGCCAGTGCGGCGGTGAGCGCGGTCGATTCGGCCGGCTTGGCCAGCACCGTGTTGCCGGTGACCAGCGCCGCGACAATCTGGCCGGTGAAAATCGCCAGCGGAAAATTCCACGGTGAGATGCAGACAAACGCGCCTCGTGGCTCGAAGCCCGGTAGTTTTTCACGCGCTTCGGCGGCATAGAAACGGCAGAAGTCGACCGCTTCGCGGACTTCGAGGATACCGTCGAGACGTGTCTTGCCGGCTTCGCGGGTTGCCAGGGCGATCAACTGGGCCTGGTTTGCTTCGTAGAGCTCGGCGATGCGTTCGAGTATTCCGGCGCGCGCTTCGAGCGTTGTTTGCCGCCAGTCGGCAAAAGCCCCGAGCGATACATCAATGGCGTCGCGGGCTTGTGCTTCGCCGCACTGTTGTACCGTGCCGACCTCCGAGCCGTCGATCGGGCTCTTTACTGCCAGTTGCTGCAAGCCTTCGGTGCTGAGAAACGGCGCGGGTCCGGCGTTCCACAGCGTTTCCCGGAAGCTCTGCATCTGTTTGTCGAGCTGCTGATTCAGGGCCGGCAGATTGAGGGACAGGCCTGCGGAATTTTTTCGCTTGTCATGAAACATCTGCGGGGGCAGGGGAATGGCCGGGTTGGCCAGCGGCTGTTGCTGCCGGACCTGCTGCACCGGATCGGCGGCGATAACGGCCGACGGCACCTTGTCATCGTGCAGTTGATGAATAAAGGAACTGTTGGCGCCGTTCTCCAGCAAACGCCGGACGAGATAGGCCAGCAAATCCTTGTGTATGCCGACCGGCGCGTAGATTCTGCTGGCCTTGCCGGTTTGTTCACGCAGCCTTTCGTGCAGGGCCTCGCCCATGCCGTGCAGGCGCTGGAACTCGTAATGCGGGTTTTCACCGGCAATTTCCAGAATGCTGTGAACAGTGTGAGCATTGTGAGTGGCGAATTGCGGAAAAATCCGGTCCGTCATGGCCATGAGTTTTTCCGCGCAGACCAGATAGCAAAGGTCGGTGGACTGCTTGCGCGTGAATACCGGATAATTCTGCAAGCCCTGAATCTGAGCGTTTTTGATTTCATAGTCCCAATAGGCGCCCTTGACCAGACGGAGCGTGATCTTGCGCTCGAGTTTGCTGGCCAATGCATAGAGAAAATCGATGACCGCCGGCGCCTGTTTGGAATAGGCCTGTACCACGACGCCAAATCCGTCCCAACCTTGCAGTGTGGGGTTTTGCAGAACCTGGCGAATGACATTGAGCGAAATTTCCAGTCGTTCCGACTCTTCGGCGTCGATTGTGAAGCCGATATTCGCCGAGCGTGCGAGCTGCGCGAGAGAGGCAACGCGCGGTGTCAGCTCACGCATGACGCGCTCGAACTGGACGGTTTCGTAGCGTGGATGCAAAGCCGAGA
The DNA here is from genome assembly GCA_020444765.1 of Gammaproteobacteria bacterium. The sequence goes on from JAGRHW010000387.1 coordinate 2,023, forward strand.
GCTTGACCGAGATGCCCGGGTTGTCCAGCGCCGAACCGGCGTTGGCTTTTTCCGCGATAGCCGTGATTGCCTTGGAATAAGACAGCATATAGGCCCGCGCGTCCTTGTCGGTCAGTGCCGCTTCGCCAAGCATGTCGTAAGAATGTTTGTAGCCGAGTTTTTCCTTGTCGGCCGCGCGGTGCATGGCTTTTTCAATCGTGCTGCCGAGCACGAACTGCCTGCCGAGAATCTTCATGACCTGCTCGACCGATTTGCGGATCGCCGGTTCGCTGAGGCGGCGTATCAGGTTTTTCAGGGTGCCGCGGATTTCCTCGTGACTCGGGCCATCCTGACCGATTATCTTGCCGGTCAGCATCAGCCCCCAGCTGGAAGCGTTGATCAGCATCGAACGCGCCGTACCCAGATGTTGCTCCCAATGGCCGGAACCGATCTTGTCGCGGATCAGCGCGTCCAGACTGGAGGCGTCGGGTGTCCGTAAATAGGCTTCGGCGAGGCACATCAGCGCTATGCCTTCATCGGTGGACAGGCCGTATTCGGCGAGAAACTCCTCAAGTAAATCCAGCGAACGGTCGTTTCTGAGAGCCTCGACGGTTTCCTGTGTGTGCTCGGCGATGCGCCGGCTTTGTGCCTCGTCGAGTTGCAAGCGGTGCAATAAATCCGAAATCGCTGTTTCTTCGTCGATGAAGCGGGCTGTCGAGATCTTTTTGGAAACGTCGCCGTATTTCATTTTGCCACTCCGGATTGGATTCGTTGATATGGCCAAGTTTAACTCGACATCTGAAGTATTAATCCCCGATAATCGTTGTTTAACAGGCATAAGAACTACAGAAAGATATTTTTTCAGGAAATAAGCCTATGAAACAGAATGTCCTGGATAGCGTCGATAAAAACATTCTTCGGGAATTGCAAAACGAGGGGCGGCTATCCGTGGTGGAGCTGGCCAATCGCGTGCATCTGACCAAGACGCCTTGCGCGGAGCGGGTGCGCCGGCTGGAAAAAATCGGTTATATCAAAGGGTATCAAGCTATGCTTGCGGCCGACCGGCTAGGCTGTGCCTATGAGTCCTTCGTGCAGGTGACGCTGTCGCATACCACGACCGATATACTCAATGCGTTCAATCAGGCGGTTGCCGAAATCGACGAGGTCCAGTCTTGTCATATGATTGCCGGGGGCTTCGATTATCTGCTCAAGGTGCGGACCCGCGATGTCGCACATTACCGGGAGGTTCTCGGTAGTACTCTGGCGACTTTGCCCGGCGTACAGCAAACACACACCTATGTGGTGATGGAATCGGTCAAGGACGAATCCAGGCTGGTGATCAAATAAATCCCAAGGATCAATCCAGCCAGGAAAGGCCGTTCTGCAAGGCGTCCTGATCCTCTTTGCGCTCCGGCAGGTCTGACGCCGCGTAGGTCAGGGCGGCCAGAAACGCCAGTCTGACGAGCCACATCAGGATGCGTGAAAACGGCTGTTTCATTATCCGCGGGCTCATCGAAGAATGAACGACGGTAAAGGCCGACAGGTGCATCTGTTACAAAGCTGTCTGTATGGATGACGTTTCATAGGTTTCCCGCTGTTCCTGTTGGTTTCGATACGGGAAAAATTATGCAACCGCGATACTTTCCGTTCTGTTAGAAATCGTCCGATGCTTTTGTGAGAAAAATCACTTTTCCGGCTTGGTGCAAAGAC
>JAGRHW010000388.1 GCA_020444765.1 Gammaproteobacteria bacterium
GAATCCAGCTACGGACTATCCGGTGGGAGGTATTGGATCCCCGACTAAAGCGTTCGGGGATGACGTTTCTTTGGTCAAAGCGCTTGGGGTGAGGTTTCCCCTGCCGAATAATCTCAGGCAGCCGCCAAGCCACGCTAGGAATGGCTGAGGTCTTCCCGCCGGGTTTCGTTAAACGGTCGGGCATCGAGATCATCCGCATTCAATCCGTATTTTTTGGCATTCGCCCGCCAGCCGTGGTTGCCCGCCAGTCTGTAGAGTGTTGAAAGCGGGGCTGAGCTTGCAATACTTCGGCAGATCTGTGCAGGCAGGACACGGCCTTTCAGCAGCTCGCTGACGCCGAGGTCAAGCGCGGCGCGAAGACGTCCGGTGTGGTTGCCCGTGGCCATCAGGTCTCCCCCGTTGATATTATCGCTGCCCGCTATGGCAATCCCTCCGGCGAACAGATAGCCGGCCTGACGGGCAAAATCCCGCGCGCTCGCCAGGGCGAAACGGGTCTGCTCCGGCTCCGGAGACCCGCAGTTGATCGCCATCACTAGTCTGGCCGGATTGGCGGCGCCTGTCTGTAAGCGCGCGGCCAGGATATGCTCCATGGCCATAACGGCGGGGTAGGAAAGACCGTCGACATAAAGCGGTGAGGCGATAATCAGTATATCGGCGCCGGCGCAGCGTCTGGCGACATCTTCGGCGGTTTTGCCATCATGGAGAAAGCTGGTGGCGTTGAACATCTCGACCGCGGCGTCGCCGGCGGCGAACTGCGGCTCCAGGTAGCCAAGAATGGCTTCCGACGTGCTGGTGCCGGGCGCCCGTCCGCTGGCCTGTAGCAGCGCGACCATCGGTGGCTCATCGAATGGTTCGGCGGCATCTTGCGGCAGACTCACCTGCTTGAGTTGTAGTTTCGCCTGTGCGAGCGATCCCGACGGATTGGCGGGTGGTTTCTGAGCGGTAAGGACCTTGTCGATGTCGTCCTTCCAGCTGAGTGAGTCGGCGCCAATCACGGTTGCGGCAAAAGCCGGACTGTTCAGATTAAGCGCATTGCTTTGCACGAGTGCTTCGAACAGTTGCCGCTGATTGCTGTCGGGGCTTTCTTCCAAACCGATGCCAACCAGGCTTGGCATAGCGCTGTAGCGGGTTTTGTGATAAGTGAGCTTTTCGCGGATGGCGTAAAAAGGTGACAGCAGCGGGATAAGCCGGTCCACGGCTTTTTTCAGTTGCGAGCTGTAAGCGCCGAAACGAACCGGCGTGAGAAACACGAGCAGTTGCGCATCATGTACGGCCTGAGCAATGACCTGGCCTTCATCGTGAACAGGGCATTGGCCCGGTGTTTTGACCCAGCAATCAAACTCACCCTGGCAATTTTCGATAAATAAATCGGCCAGATGAAATGTACGGATAGTGTTACGGCTGTCGTCGTGCTTTGCCAGACGTCGCTCGACCTCTTTGCAGAGTGCGGCCTGCAAGGAGGATTCGCGATCGGCACCGTTCAGAATAACAACATTCATGACAAAAACTCTGTAGAACCTTTTGACGCTATCAAAGCAATATGTCAGGAATGTGACAAAACGCTTACAGCGAGCTTCGGATCTGAAGATCGCGATCAAACAAAGCGCATTGGAAGGCGGTAACGCGTGGTTTTATTTCAATGCCCGGTCTCGTTGCCGGTATTTTGCACGCGCACGGCCAGCACCGAACAAGGCGCATGGTGCGCGATACGGCGGGTCACCGAGCCGAGCAGAAACCGCTCAGCCGTGCCCGCGCCCTTGTTGCCGACGATAATCAGATCGGCATCGAATTCATCGGCGCTATCGAGGATTTCCTGGCTGACGTCCGGACTTTCCTTGAGCTGGGTGGAAACCTTCGACGACGACCAGCCGACATGATTGGCGGCCCATTCGAGACCGGCTTTGGCCTGAGCTTTTCGTTGTTGCCACACACTGCCGAGTTGTTGTTTGATGTCCTGTCGATAGAGGGTAATCAGCGGCAGTACGCCGAGCAGCAGGATTTCGTCCTCGGCAATAAACGGCAAGGTCGAGCAGAACTCGATGGTTTTTCGGGAATAGTCCGAGTTGTCGAATCCGGTCAGCACGCGTAAGGGGTGATTGCGTCGTTGGAGGTCGCTGGTGTCGCCGGTTCTGTCGGGTCTGACAATCAGCACCGAGCAATGCGCGTATTGCAGCACCAGGTCGGAGACGCTGCCGAGTAAAAACCGTTTCACATCGCCGGAGCCGTGGGAACTCATGACGATCAGGTCCGCATCCAGCTGCTTGGCGGCGCGGACGATTTCTTCGGCCGGGTTGCCGGTTGCGATCAGTGTCGAGCAACTGAGCTTTGAGTCGACCAGGCTGGCCGCTTCCTTGGTCAACATGTTTGCGGCCTGCTCGTTGAGCATTTCATGCGTCGCGGCCAGTACCGATTTCTGTTCTTCGCTCAGCGTATCGTCATCGCCATAGTCCAGAAAACCGTCTTCGATAACAGTCAGCAAGGTCAGCGTGCTGTTGGCGGGAATCGGAAAATCCGCCAGCAGATCAAGCGCCAGATGACCATTGTTCGACCCGTCGGTCGCCAACAAAATATTCACGGTCTTTACCCCCGGTAATACAATCCCACGCCGGCTAGCGCCAATCGCGTGATGCGATGCTCAGGCATGCACGCCGGCCGTGTCGGTTCCATACTGCATCACGATATAAAAACCATAGACGGCCAGCAACCAGATGCCCTGCCAGCGACGAAACATACCTTCGCGATTGATCGAGATAAAAATGCGAAACGACAACAGTATGATCATCATGGCCGGAAAGTGAAAATAATAAAAGTTATCCGGAATGGCCAGTGGCGCGGCGGCGCTGGCCGCGCCTATGACAAACAAGGTATTGAGCACGTCGGCACCGACGATATTGCCAATGATGATTTCCGGATGGCCTTTGCGAATCGAGGCGATGGCCGTCATCAGTTCCGGCAGAGAGGTGCCAAATGCAACCATGGTAGCGGCGATCACGTCTTCCGGCACACCAAAGCGTACCGCCACTTCGGACGCGGCGGGCACCAGTATTCTGGCGCCGCTGATTACCAGCAACAGGCCGCCGATTACCAATAACCAGGATCGCCAGCCGGCCGTTTCCTCGTCATCGGACGGTTCGTCCGCCTGTTGACTGTCGTTGCTCTGTCTGGCCCACAGATAGGTGATGTAGAGATAGCCCACCAGCAGGGTAAGAAAGAGAAAACCGACCCAGCGGCCCAGCACAGGTTGCGTATCCGGCGGCGCAGTGGCCGCGGCCAGCACGGCCAGCAGCACCAGCAAGGCTGCGGAGCCAAACTGCACCCAGCCCGTCCGGTTGAGAATATAACGATCCACCCTGACGGCAATCAATACGCAGGTCAGTCCGAAGATAAGACCGGTATCGGCGATGATCGAGCCGACGCCGTTGCCGAGCGCGAGTCCGGCATTACCCATCCAGGCGGCCATGACCGAGACAAAAGCTTCCGGCAGCGTGGTGCCGAGCGAGACGATGGTTGCGCCGATAACGACTTTTGGCAGACCGGTGCGCCGGGCCAGTTCGACCACGCCGTCGATCATCCAGTCCGCGCCGTGTGAGAGCAGATAGATGCAGAACAGAATGACTGCGAGCAAGGCAAGCGTTGATTGTTCGGCGAGTAATTGTTTTAGCAATAACTCATTGCTGAACCATTCAAACAGGCTGTGATTCGCTCCAAC
>JAGRHW010000389.1 GCA_020444765.1 Gammaproteobacteria bacterium
GCTGGAGACCGGCGGCCCCGTGCAGGGCTGGATACGTGAGTTTTTCGGCCTTGGTTACGGCGAGTACTGGTTTCCGGAAATCCGTTCGATCGGCGGCGCCATCTGCATGTTTTCGCTGGTGCTTTACCCGTATGTCTACCTGCTGGCGCGCGCGGCTTTTCTCGATCAGTCGGTCTGCGCCCTGGAAGCCGCCCGCACGCTCGGCTGCGGACCGTGGCGCAGCTTCTTCGCGGTGGCCCTGCCGCTGGCAAGGCCGGCTATTGTCGCCGGACTGTCGCTGGCGCTGATGGAAACCCTGGCCGATTACGGCACCGTGCAATTTTTCGGCGTGGCCACCTTTACCACAGGTATCTTCCGCACCTGGTTCGGCCTGTTCGATGAAACAGCCGCCGGCCAGTTATCGACCATGCTGCTGGGATTCGTCTTCGTGCTGATTCTGCTGGAACGCTGGTCACGGCGGCGTGCCAGATTTCACCATTCGACCAACCGCTATCAGGCGCTGCCAAGCGTGACACTACCGCGCAAAAAAGCCCTGCTCTGCACCCTCGCCTGCTTTTTTCCGTTGTTCCTCGGCTTTATTCTGCCGTTTTTGCAACTCCTGAGCTGGACGCTGGATACCTGGCGTGAAACGGTCAACGACAGCTTTGTTCTGCTGGTAAAACACAGCTTTCTGCTCGCCGGCAGCGCCGCCATTATCACACTGGCCTGCGGGCTGCTGCTGGCCTACGGCAACCGGCTGCGGCCCGGCAAGGGGCAAGGCCTGCTGACGCGGCTGGCGTCGATGGGTTATGCGATTCCCGGCACGGTAATCGCGATCGGTGTGCTGATCCCTTTCGGCAGGCTCGACAACGCCGTCGACGGCTGGCTGCGCGAGAGCTTTGACATCAGCAGCGGCCTGATCTTCAGCGGCACGGTTTTTATCCTGCTGTTCGCCTATCTGGTGCGGTTTTTATCGGTTGCCCTGCAAACGGTCGAATCCGGACTCGGCAATATCCGCCCGTCGATGGACGAAGCCGCGCATTCCATGGGCTACAACCGCATGGAAACGCTACGGCATATCCATCTGCCGATCATGAAAGGCAGCCTGTTGACTGCGCTGGTGATCGTGTTCGTGGACGTCCTCAAGGAACTGCCGGCAACCCTCGTGCTGCGACCATTCAATTTCAATACGCTCGCGGTGCGCACCTATGAACTCGCCTCCAACGAACAACTGGCCGAAGCCTCGACACCGGCAATCGCTATTGTCCTGGTCGGTATCCTGCCGGTTATAATCCTCAGCCGCACCATCAATTACTCCCGGGCGGGTTATGACAAACACTCTTGACGTCGATCACCTCAGTGTGCAAATCGACGCCACCCCGATTATCAGCGATGTCAGCTTCAGTGTTGCGCAAGGACAGGTCTGCAGCCTGCTCGGCCCGAGCGGCTGCGGCAAAACGACGCTGCTGCGCACGATTGCCGGCTTTCAGCAACCCAGCGCCGGCGAGCTACGCATGAACGGTCAGCTGGTGGCGGATGCACGCACCATGCTGGCCCCGGAAAAGCGCCATATCGGCATGGTGTTCCAGGACCTCGCCCTGTTTCCCCACCTGACGGTCGCCGAGAATATCGCCTTCGGGATGAGAGCGTTCAAAAAATCCGCGATACGCGAGCGCACGGACGAGCTGCTGAAGCTGGTTGACCTGCCCGACCTTAAAAACAGCTATCCGCACCAGTTATCGGGCGGCCAGCAGCAACGCATCGCGCTGATCCGGGCTATGGCGCCGAAACCGCAACTGCTGTTACTCGACGAGCCTTTCAGCAGCCAGGACACCGAACGGCGCGTGCAACTCGCGCATGAGGTCCGCGATATACTCAAGCGTGACAATACAACCGCGATACTGGTTACTCATGACCAGAAGGAAGCCTTTGCAATCGCCGACAAAATCGGCGTAATCGAAAAAGGCAGACTCAGGCAATGGGACACTGCCTACAAGCTGTACCACGAACCGGCCGACAAATTCGTCGCCAAGTTTATCGGCGAAAGTGTTTTTGTTTGCGGCAACATCCTCAGCCCGGATTCACTGCAAACCGAACTTGGCGTGATTCACGGCGATCTGCCGGAGCTGACCCCCGGCACACTGATCGACCTGCTGGTTCGTCCGGACGATATCATTCATGATGATTCGAGCCCGGTTAAAGGTGAACTGGTGGAAAAGGATTTTCGCGGCGCCGATCATCTCTATAAAATCAGAATGCCGGGCAATACACATATTCTTTGCCTGGCCCCGAGTCATCACGACCACAGGATCGGCGAGATGATCGGTGTGCGGATAGAACCGGACCATCTGGTCGTTTATCCGCGTCAAACGTAGCGTTTGACAACATCAGGCCAGCCAGATAATACAACCAGTGTAACGCTCTTTTCTAACGTCAATCCGCCGCAGTTATTTTATCATTCTGGCTGAGAGCTGGCCCGGCTGATAATCCCGGCTGAACGCATAGGTATAACTCTCGGGTACAGTGACGGTATACGTCACGCCTTCATCAACACGAATTTCCACTTTGCCGCCACCAGCATTACCGACGATTTCAATCGCCCTGCGCTCGGCATCGATCCGGTTTTCGAACAGCACGCTGGGCTTTTTTGATCCTTCCTTCCAAACTGCCCAATCACCCTTGTGTTTGCACACATAACGCATGATTCCCGACATGTTCCAACATCCTCCTTATTGGTTTGTTATAAAAATTAAACCACGAATAGACGATTCAACAAGCACATACGTTCGTCCTTGTAAGTGTTTAACGTTTTAGGAATTTCACTAATCCATATTTATATAAGACACTCAGAAAATCGTCCAGTGGCGCTTCCCGGAAAATTCAGCCGCCGCAACATCAGTGATAACATTCGCTGTTACTCGACGTCCAGCCGATCGAGCCGCAAGCGCTGTCGCTCATCCGTCAGCCGGTACATGCCGATGAACACCGCAATCAACACACCGAGCGCTGTCGCGCCGGCGATCAGAAACATGATCAATAACTGGTACTTGACCGCTACCGCAGGTTCGACGCCGGATAAGATCTGCCCCGTCATCATACCCGGCAGACTGACCACACCGGTGGCGGCCATGGCGTTGACGATCGGCATAAGCCCGGTGCGCAGCGCATCGCGGCTGACCGGTCGCATGGCAGTCTTCATACTGGCGCCGAGAGTCAGTTGCGCCTCTATGCCAGCAACATCGCGTTGCGCACCGGTGGTGAGGGTATTCAGGCCAAGACTGATACCGGTCATGGTATTCCCGAGAATCATACCCAGCAGCGGAATCGCAAACCGCGGGTGATACCAGGGATCGGCCGGCAGAAACGCCGTCAATGCAAGCACGGTAACAACGAAGGCGGAAACCAGCATCGCACTGATACCGAGACTGAAGCCCCAGTGCCCGGTAAAACGCCGCTTCTGCCTCGAACGGATTTCATAACCGGCGAACATCAGCATGACCAAGGCCACCAGCAAGGTCAACCATAACGAAACCTGACTAAACAGCGCGGTGAGAATCCAGCCCACCAAAAACAACTGCACAATCATGCGCAGCGCGGCGACCAGCAGCTGTCTGCCAAGCCCGAGCTGCAGGAAAAAACTCAACAAACCGTTCGCCAGCACCAGCGAACTGGCGAACGCAAGTGTCAGGAGGCTGATGTCGTCAATCATGGGA
>JAGRHW010000038.1 GCA_020444765.1 Gammaproteobacteria bacterium
CTCCATTCATCGCGAAACGCCAGGATGATGACCGCCATGCCGAGCGACAACATGGCAAAATAAATCGGGTGGGTATTGGCCGATGCCCTGCCTGGCCAGTCAAATACCCCGGGGCTGAACACATCGATCAAGGCAATCACCGCAAGCTGGATCGCGACCAGGGTGGCTATCATAAAGATCAGGCGGTTCGGAATATAAAACTCACGAAAGAAAAAATAGACCGGAATCGCCAGCAGATACTTGCCGTAACGGCCCTCCACATAGATGTCGCCCTTGCCCGGCATGCCGTTGATCCAGAACGTGATGAGGCTGACCAGAAAAAAAACCAGAATGATCAGAATACCGGTCTTTTCCGTCTCGTTGAACGGCAACAAGGGGCGGCGGCCAATGGCGATTACCAGCCCGGCAAGACAGAAAAGATAATAAACCTGCAAGGAGGCACTGAGTTCCAGCGGAATAGTGCCATAAAATACTGCAAGCAGAACACCGACCAGAGAAAGTTGCCAGGTTTGCAGATGATTGAGCCTGGGGCGTGCCTCGTCATTTAGAAACGCCTTGCCCCGTCCGCTGAGACGCGGTCTGGAAAAATCCTGCCTTGACGGTGACAAGTGGCTCATGTGGGCGGTCCAGGCGTGTTTGCGCGGCGGTTCCCTGACAAGCGGATTGAAAACAGTCCCGATCAGCTGCAGGACCGTTTCATAGCGAACGATCCTGCAGCCGCGGGCCCGTCAATCTACAAGCTTGTAGCGGGTTCCGCAGTAGGGGCAGGCGGCTTCTCCGCCGGCCTCGAGCGGGATAAAAACCCGCGGATGGGAATTCCAGAGCTTGCTGTCATCCAGCGGGCAATGCACCGGCAAGTCTGCGCGGCTCACCTCGATCACCGCACTCTGCCTGCCTGTATCGCGGGGTTCGTTTGCTGTTGCACTTTCCTGCATAAGTTAAGTCCCGGTTTCGATTCGCGATTGTCTTACTTTACGAGCGTCAGCCATTCAGGATGCTCACTGCGCTTGCCCTGCACCTGATCGAAGTACATGGTTTGCAGTTTTTCGGTAATCGGCCCGCGACTGCCGCTGCCGATGACACGATTGTCGATTTCCCGGATCGGCGTAATCTCCGCCGCGGTTCCACTGAAAAACACTTCATCGGCGATATAGGTTTCATCGCGGGTGATGCGCCGCTCGACGACCGGAATGCCAAGCTCCTCGCACAGGGCGAAAACAGTGTTGCGGGTGATGCCATCCAGCGCCGACGTCAGATCCGGCGTATGCACCACGCCGTCATGCACGAGAAAGATATTCTCGCCGCTACCCTCGGCGACATAGCCTTCGACATCCAGCAGCATGGCTTCATCGTAACCGTCCGTGGTCGCTTCACGCAATGCAAGCATGGAGTTGATGTAGTTGCCGTTGGCCTTGGCCTTGCACATGGAAATATTCACATGATGGCGGGTATAGGACGAAGTGCGGATGCGGATACCTTTTTCGAGATTGTCCGCGCCGAGATAAGCGCCCCACTCCCAGGCCGCGATGATGCAATGGGTCTTGAGTCCTTCGGCGCGCAGCCCCATGCCTTCCGAACCATAGAAGCACATCGGCCGCAGATAGGCGGATTCAAGATTGTTTTCCCGCACCACCAGTTTTTGGGCTTCGTTCAGCTCCGCATGCGTCCAGGGCATCTCCATGCGCATGATCTTGGCGGAGTTCATCAAACGGCGGGTATGCGCATCTAGACGAAAGATCGCCGGCCCTTTGTCCGTCTGGTAGGCGCGCACGCCTTCGAAAACACCCATACCATAGTGCAGCGTATGCGTCAGCACGTGTGTGGTGGCTTCGCGCCACGGCACAAGCTTGCCGTCATACCAGATAACACCGTCGCGATCGGCGAAGGACATAACAATCTCCAGTCAAAATACCATTAAATAACAAGCTGTTGCAGCTCACGTACTGCATCCCTAAACCATCAGGCGGGTCCACACATCGCGGACTTCATCGCGGCAGGCCTCAATGGTTGCATCCAGCGCAACCGGATGTTTGGTGCCCTGCAATGCCTGTTCGTGCGTGAATTTCCGGTAAGTGAAGTAAACCTCTATTACACGATCAGCGCTTTCAGGAGATAAAAACCCGCCTCTGGCAAGCGTTTCGAGAATGCGTAAATTATCGGTCCAGGCCAGCAGTTCCTGCTGCCTCCAGGCGTGAGCCAACACGCTATATTGAACCATAAACTCGATATCGACAATACCGCCGCGATCCTGCTTGAGGTCAAACTGTCCCTCGCGTGCCTTGCTGAGTTCACGATGCATGCGCTCACGCATCTCGGTCACGTCATTCAACAGCTTTACCCGATCGCGCCGCTGCCCCAGCACCTCGCAGCGAATTCTATCAAAAGCCGCACGAATGTGCTCGTCGGCCACCACCACCCGGGCCCGCACCAAAGCCTGATGTTCCCAGGTCCACGCCTCGTTTTTCTGATAGGACTCAAAGGCCTGCAGGCTGCTGACCAGCAAGCCGGACTGGCCGTTCGGCCGCAAGCGGGTATCGATTTCGTAAAGCGTACCGGCGGGTGTCGTGGTGGTCAGAAAGGAAATCATTTTCTGCGCCACGCGGGCAAAAAACACCATGTTGTCGATCACCTTGTCGCCGTCGGTCTGCTGCTTTTCGCCTTCACTGCCATGCAAAAAGACGATATCCAGATCCGAGCCATAACCGAGCTCGATTCCGCCCAGCTTGCCGTAGGCGACGATGGCAAAGCCCGGGTTTACCGGCTTGCCGTCTATGACGCAGCCGGGCCGACCGTGTTTTCTGACCATTTCCGTCCAGACCAGATCGCAGCTGGCCTGCAGCACGACTTCAGCGATCATGGTCAGGCGATTGCTGACTTCCTTGAGCGGAATCAGGTTTTCCAGATCGGCCGCCGCGACGCGCATGACATTGGCCTGCTTGAACTGCCGCACCGCATCCATCTGCACGTCCAACGCCTGGTCGCGGACACGTTGCAGAATGATTTCCATCTCGGCGCGCAGATCGGCCTCGTCCGGCACCTGCTGCAAAATCCGGTGATCGAGAATTTCGTCTATGACCATCGGATAGGCGCTGACAAATTCAGCCATCCATTTACTGGCGTCGAACATCCGCACCAGCAGCGCGAGCGACTGCGGGCTGTCCAGCAGCACCTGTACATAGACGCTGCGGCCGGCGATATTTCTCAACAGCACCAGCATCCGGCGCGCGGTTTCGTCGGGATGTTTCGCCTCTACCGTAGCGCGCAGGGTCAGCGGGATAATCCGGTCCAGCCGCTCGCGGGCGATATTCGTCAAACGCAGATAGTAACCGCCCTGCCCCAACTGTGTAAGCTGACGGTAAAGCTCCTGCACGTCGCTGAAACCCTGTTCGGCCAGTGCGTCGACGGCCTCTTCATCCGCCAGATCGCCGGCCCAGATCTGATCGAAGACATCGCGCGTCACCGGCGCCTCTTGTGACTCATCGTCGAGCTTGAAGACCGCTTCGAAAATTTCCTCGACATGCTGACGGTGCACCGTCAGCCGTTCGGTAAAAGCCGGCCAGTCGGCAAAGCCCATGGCAAAGGCCAGCCGGCACTGTTCGAGCGCCTGCTCCGGCAGGTTGTGGGTTTGCTGATCCTGAACCATCTGCAGGCGGTTTTCGGCGCGCCGCAGAAAGTCATAGGCCGCCAGCAAACGCTCGACTTCCTCGGCGGAAAGATAATTTCTTTGCGCAAGTTTGGGCAGCACCTTCATGATGCCGCGCTCCTGCAGCTCGGTTTCCTTGCCGCCACGCACCAGCTGAAAAGCCTGGCCGATAAACTCGATTTCGCGAATCCCGCCGGCGCCGAGCTTGACGTTATTGTCCATGCCCTTGCGCCGAACCTCGGCGCTGATTTTGGCCTTGAGATCACGCAGCGATTCAAAGGCGCTGTAATCCAGATAGCGGCGAAACACGAACGGCCGCAAAAACTGGAACAACTGCTCACTGCTGTGCCTGTCGCCGCTCACCACCCGGGCTTTGATCAGGGCATAGCGCTCCCACTCCCGGCCCTGCGTCTGGTAATAGGCCTCCATGGCGTCGAAGGTCATGGCGACCGGGCCGCTGGCGCCGAACGGACGCAGGCGCAAATCCACGCGAAAGACAAAGCCGTCGGCGGTCGACTCGCTCAGCAGGCGGACAAACTTCTGCGTTACCCGGCGATAAAAATCGCCGGCGTCGACCTGCTTGCGACCGTCGGTTTCGGCCGACTCGGGAAAGGCGAATATCAGGTCGATATCGGAGGAATAATTCAACTCCAGCCCGCCGAGCTTGCCCATGCCGAGCACCACGAGTTTTTGCTCCTCGCCGGCCGCATTGCGCGGTACGCCGAAACGTTCCGCCAGATCGTCGTAGCAACGCTGCAGGGTCAAATCGATACAGGCTTCGGCAAACTCGCTAAGATTGCGCAGAGTTTCCGCGGTATCGGCCAGACCGAACAGATCACGCCAGGCAATGCGGATCATCTCGCGCTGCCGCAAGCGACGAAGTCCTGACATCAGCTGGTTGTCATCGGTCGCAGCATCCAGAACCGCCGCCACCGCGGCTTTGTAATCGCCCAGATCGATGCTGTCTGCAAGATGTTTTTCCGCCTCGTCACCCAGCAGAATATCCGGAAAGCGGCAGCAAAATCTCACCGCAAACAAACTGCAACTGAAAAACACCAGCAGTTTTTGTTCGACGTCGTCGGTCGCCGGCCAGGCGCAACCGGCCTCGGTCGCGGCGCTTTTGAACTGCTGGAGATGTTCCCTCGAGGTTTCCAGCAGAACGGCGGGAATCGTGTCCGGGGTCGCTTCAATCAGATTGTTTTGCATGGATCAGGATTATTCCCTGGCAACGGTTTCGGATAGTTCGTCAAACGCTTATTATGGCGTATTTATTCAATTAGGAGTTACCCATGTCCGACTACACATTGTCCGCCCGACTGAATCTGCCGATCGCCGAGGCCGTCGACCGCCTTACCGAGGTGATGAAAGACATCGGACTCGGCATTGTCAGCGACATCGATGTGCAGAAAACCATCAAGAACAAGCTCGACCAGGATATCGCCCCTTACCGGATTATCGGCGCCTGCAACCCGATGCTGGCAAAACGTCTGATCGAGGCCGCCCCGCAAGCCGGCGCGCTGCTGCCCTGTAATGTGGTTGCCCGCGAAGTCGACGGCGAAACCTTTTTCGACTTTATGGCGCCGAAGCCGGTGCTTGGTCTGGAAACCAACCCGGTCGCCGCCGAGGTCGCCAACGATGCCGATGAAAAATTGCGCAAGGTGATCGCAGCATTAGCCGGTTAAGCGGAAGCAAGGGACACAAAGACACGCCGGCAGCCGGGCCGGCGAGACGACAACAGTATCGCTGATTCAGGAGCCTGATTATGAATAAAACACTGCTGGCGGGTTTATGCTCACTCGCGCTTGCCGCCACCGCCGAGGCCGATATCAACGTCGGCATACTGCTCGGCTTTACCGGTCCGATAGAGTCGCTTGCACCCGGCATGGCCGACGGCGCCGAGCTGGCCTTTGCTGAGGTGTCCGAGTCGGGCAAGTTGCTGACCGGTGACAAAATCAACGTGGTGCGCGCCGATTCGACCTGCATCGATGCGGCAGCGGCCAGCGCTTCCGCCGAGCGCATGATCACCGCCGACAAGGTCGTCGCGATCCTCGGCGCGGCCTGCTCCGGCACCACGACTGCCGTGGCTAACAATGTCGCCGTCCCGAAAGGCATTCCGATGGTCTCCCCGTCGGCGACCTCGCCCGCGCTCAGCCGTCTCGACGATCAGGGGCTGTTCTTCCGCACGGCGCCATCCGACGCGCGGCAGGGTCAGGTTCTGGCGGAGATAGCGGTGCAACGCGGCGTCAAAACCATCGCCATCACCTACACCAACAACGACTACGGCAAGGGGCTGGCCGATTCGTTTGGCGAAGCGTTCAAGGCGCTCGGCGGCGAGATCGCAATTATCGCCGCGCATGAAGACGGCAAGGCCGATTATTCGGCCGAGGTTGGCGCCCTGTCGGCCGCCGGCGCCGAGGATCTGGCGGTATTCGGTTATCTCGACCAGGGCGGCCGCGGCATCATCCAGAACGCGCTGGATGCCGGCGCCTTCAGCCGCTTCGTGCTGGCGGACGGCATGATCGGCGAATCGCTGATCGAGAATATCGACGGCAGCCTGGACGGCTCATTCGGCACGGTGGCCGGCTCGGACTCCGAGGGTGCGAAGAAATTCCTCGAACTCGCCAAAGCCGCCGGCGGTGACGGCGACGGCACCTACCGGCCCGAATCCTATGACGCCGCCGCGCTGATCGTGCTCGCTATCCAGGCGGGCAAAGCCACCGACGGTAAAAGTATTGCCGGCAATCTGCTGAGGGTCGCCAACGCGCCCGGCGAGAAGATTTATCCGGGCGAACTGGGCAAGGCCCTGGAAATACTCGCGACCGGCGGCGAGATCGATTACCAGGGCGCCACCGACGTGACCCTCAATGAAACCGGCGACGCCAATGGTTCATACAAGGAAATGGAGATTAAGGATGGAAAATTCCAAGCCCTGAAAATCCATTAGCGGTGAGGGCTTGCCCAGGGTGAAATGCAGCTGTGGATTGATTTGAAAAATACCTTTCAAATTCCACGAACTCATTCATCAAAGGTAATCCCAGCTGGTAAGACTTGGCGCTAGCTAAAAGACAAGCCTTCCACCAGCAGATCGAAAACAAACCGAACGCGCGGATTGGTGCGCAGTTCGCGGTGACTCACCAGCCAGACCGGTAATTCCAGCAACGGCTCGTCCACTCGTCGCACCCGCGTCAAGCCGGTTTTCTCTCCAAGATCTGTCGGTAAAAAGATGAGTGCCTGACCGGCTTTAGCCAGCTCGACATGCAGCCATTGAAAGTTAGTCGTCACCGAAAAATTTTCCTCGGAAACAGTCCAGCCGCGCTGATTCAACACAGCAATAATCTGATCCAGCTGCTCGAAACCGATGATCTGCACATCTGAAAATTGTGTTCGCGTGAGGTGGGCGACGTAGTCTGGCGAGCCGAAGAGGTCGATGGTTTCTGTCGCCAGCTTTTTTGCAATCAGATCAACTTGCTCGGGGCGTTCATTGCGCACAGCGATATCCGCCTCGCGGGTTTTCAGATTGGCGATGGCATTGGATACATCGATCGTCAGCTCGAGTTCGGGCGCCAGGCTGCGAATTTTCCGGATAATGGGCGGCATGCGAAACGCGGCATCCAGCTCAGAGACGGATACTGTCACTTTGCCTGCCAGACTGTCGGCATGACCCGCCGCGGTGAGTGAAATCTGCGCGGCCGCCTCATTCATCACCTCGATATAGCGCAGCAACTGGTGCCCGGCCTCGGTTAGCTGTATGCCGCGACCCACGCGCTCAAACAGTGTCAGGTCGAGTTGAGCTTCCAGCGCGGCCATCTGCCGGCTGAGTGTCGATTGACTGAGGTTATGCGCCTCCGCCGCTGCGGTCAGCGACCCCAGCTGCGCCACGGAAAGAAACACGCGTGCGTGGTTCCAGTCGAAATCTGAAAAAACCTTATCCATCCGTTTTTACATGCCTTGTAGTTGTTTTTGCTGTTTATCCGTCAAATACGCATTTGTATAGTGAATGCACCTTCAACAAACCACAAGGGCATTCATGATGAAAATCTTTATCGCAGGTATTACCGGGGCCACAGGCCGACTGGTCGCGTCTCAACTTCTCACCGGAGGCCACAGTGTTTTTGGCTTCGCGCGCAACCCGGACGCACTGCCGGACGAGATCCGACATCACCCGGCCCTGACCGTTAAACAAGGCAGCTTGCTAGCGCTATCCGATGCGGAGTTGACCGCCATGCTGGATCAGGTGGACGGGGTCGTGTCCTGTCTCGGCCATAACATGACATGCCAGGGCATCTGGGGTCACCCGCGAACACTAGTTCGCGATGCCGTCCAGCGCCTCACCACGCTCACTCAACACAAGCCCATGCGTTTCGTGCTGATGAGCAGCAATGGTGTAGCCAATCGATTAATACATGAGCGGTATTCGCTGACGGACCGGGCTATCATTGCGGTATTGCGCAAAATTCTACCTCCTCATCGCGATAACGAGCTCGCCGCTGATTTCCTGCAACACCAGACATTTTCTCAACTGGAGTGGTGCATCGTCCGGCCTGACAATCTGGTCGACGAATCCGATGTCACAGATTACGCAGCGTTTCCTTCACCGCAACTGGGGGTGATCGCAGGTGCGGGGCAAACCAGCCGTATCAATGTTGCGGCATTTATGTGTGAGCTTTTGACGCAGGACAAAACGTGGGCTCGGTGGGAGGGGGCGTGGCCTGTATTGTATAACGAAGGTCGGTTAAATGAGAAGTTGGCTTTGATGTAATTCAGAGCTGCATTAATCTGACTTTAATAATCTTTCACAAAAAGTAACCTTATCCACCCACCAAAATGACCAGGCTTTGCTAAATAAAGTGCCAGGGATATTTTCTGCTCACAGCCAAAGTTTCCCTTGAATCTTAAATAATCGACGGTTTTAAAATTTCGCCACGAGCGTAATTGACTCCCGTAAACAACAAGCAACTGCGTCATTAGATTGCCTAATAATCAGATAACTCATGAAAAAAAAAAAAAAAATCTCTCATAGTGTTGACGTCGCTTTTAACCATCCCGGCAACCCAGGCGGGTGCTGCCGACCTGGTAACAGCTAATGTGACATTTTCAGTTTACAGTTACTACGGGCTGAGCGAGCCAAACATAGGCTCCTGTACGTTTCAATTTGACCAGTCTACATTAACCGAACTTGAAAATGACTGTGATGGAACGGCCCAAATCGTTGTCGGCGATTTTGTGTCGCTGTCCTGCACCCTTAACGATGGCGAAAAAGAAACCGTTTTTGGATTTGAGGATCTGCCGGGAAATACCTGGTACGCCAGCTATGGTGAATCCGGACAAGTTGAAAACAAGAATAATCGGGGGCCTGTGGAGAGCGGTAGCGATGATCGATTTCACCGGAGCTGGATAATCGGCGGAGAAACGCCAGAGGCTGATCAATTAACCATGGAATTTACCGCATTCAATAATGAAAAAGTCGGTTCATTCTCTTTTGATAATCACAAAGGCTCTGTTCTCATAGGCGATTTTCTGATTGATGTTGACGCGCCCGATCCGGTAGAAGATGACAACTTCGCACCGGCAACCTGCCCCTCAGAGCCGGTAGTGACAACACTTTCAGGCACCCCTGTCACAGAATCGAACTCCGATAACACCGATAACACCAGTGGCACCAGTGCAAGCGGCGGCGGTGGCGGAGGCTTTGCAGGATTCGTTTTACTCGCTTTGGCAGGAATCGCAGGTATTCGACGTAAACTGAAAAAATAAATCGATACCACTTTTTTGCACTTACGCTGTGTCGGGCTCTCCGGCACAGCTGCTTATTTAACCTGCTCGATAGACTCCAGTAACTATCAGGGGCACCTGTCGTTACCGCCTCATCAATCCGTGATTTGATACTGATGTATTCACTGTCTTCAAAACTGGTTGCCTGCTTCCCGCCGCAGAGTCATACCACGAGGTTCACCGGGCGACCACTGCCGATTCAGTCTGTCACAACTTAAGTGTCGATGCGCAGCAGCGAGGTACGCTGCTCCTTGCCGTCATTGCATTCGTCGCGGCGGGCCCGATTGTCCTGCAAGGTCGACCGGCGGCCAGCTGGTGGCCGTGCCGATTTTCAATGGTGATTGACACAGCTGGCTCCGGTGGTGCATACGGAACAACGCGTTCCCCGGATTTCTGGCTACCGACCCATCACACGTCCAACACGGCGAGGATCAGCACCACCTTGCAATCCGTCACTCGTGATTGTAATGCCATGCAAACCCGAGTTCAGATCCCTGACGCTAACGGTGTGGCCCAGCGCTTCCAGACTCTCTTTCAGCTCAACCGCTGCTGTGTCTTCTTCCAGATCGGTACTACCGTTGCGATTAACGAAGTGGGGCAGGCTGATAGGGGCCTGTATATCCAGATCCCATTCGAGCACACCCAGCAGGGTTTTGGCCACGTAGTTGATGATACGGCTGCCGCCGGGTGAGCCTATAATCATGGACAGGTCGCCGTTTTCGTCAAAAACCATAAAGGGTGACATGGAGCTTCTGGGACGTTTTCCCGGTTGAACCCTATTGGCGATGAGCTGACCGTTTTCAGCTTCACTGAAAGAAAAATCGGTGAGCTGGTTATTGAGCAGAAACTCATGCACCATAACCGTGGAACCGAAGGCCATTTCAATACTGGATGTCATGGAAAAGCCGTTGCCGGCTTTATCGACAATACTGAAATGTGTCGTGCTGGGTTGTTCGGGCGATTGCGAAACCAGCCAGTTGGTATCGGCGTTGGGTGGCGTGCCCGGAGTTGCATTACCCATATCATTCGGGCCGATCAGTTCGGCACGTTCACTCAGATAGTCGCTGTCGATCAGGCCCTCAACCAGTACGTTAACAAAATCTGCATCAGCCATGTATTTTCCGCGGTCAGCATAGGCGAGTCTGCCGGCCTGTGCGAACAGATGAACGGCCTCAGGTGAGAGCGGCTCGTACTGACTCAGGTTTTTGTCCTCAAGCAGTTTGAGCATCTGTATCACTGTCATACCACCGGATGTCGGCGGGCCCATGCCGCATATTTTGTGCGCTTTACACGCTGCACACACCGGTGGTCGTTCAATGGATTCGTAGGCGATCATGTCTTCGATGGTGATCAGCCCGGGGTTATCGGCGGCTGTATTGCGGGCGGCATCAACTATATCCAGCGCGATCTGCCCTTTGTAAAAACCCTTTGCACCCAACAAGGCAATGCGCCGGAACGTCATGGCGAGCTCAGGATTTTTCTTGATAACGCCCCCGCCTGCAGCGGTTTGCCATCGGGAAAGAAATAATCCCAGGCTGCGCCGTAACGTCCCAGAGCCGGATTTGTGCCCCGGCTATAGAAGCGGCGAGTTTTGGCGAGACCTCAAAGCCTTCTTCCGACAAACGGATGGCATCTTCAAACAACGCTGCCCAGGGCAGTTTTCCGTGTTGCGTGTGGATTTTCTCCATCATCGCAATCACGCCGGGTACGCCGACAGCGCGGCCGCCTGCCAGCGCTTCCCACCAGCTCATGTTTTCACCGTCTTGCTGGAAGAGTTTACCGTCAGCTGCCATAGGGGCTTTTTCACGCCCGTCAAAGCTTTGCAGAGATTGCTTTTCCTTGTCCCAGTAAAGCGCGAACGCGCCACCGCCAATGCCACTGGACTCAGGCTCGACCAGATTGAGCACCATCTGCACAGCAATCGCAGCATCAATGGCACTGCCGCCTTTTTCCAGAATGCGCACACCGGCTTCGCTGGCGTAGGGGTTGGCGGAAGACACCATGTACTCACTGGCATGAACGAGTTGTTGATCAATGCGTCCGTTGCCGAACTCGGGGTAGCGGGATTCTCTGGCCGAAAGCGTTGGGGAGATCAGTGTGATGCAGAGTGTGGCTGACAATAGCGTTGTTAAAATTCTCATGATCCTGCTCTTGTGGTGGCCGTTCGCAATTTCCAGACAGTCTGACGCTGAATGGGGGTGGGTGCAAGCTGGTGATAAGCAGGGGAGGGATGACTGGGATCAGCATTCAGATTCAAGCGCTGTAATACCGGAAATGATTGGTATTTTTTACCTGCAGGCCCTCATGCCATGTGTTCCAATCTGCATTGAACGCCGGACATGTCCAACTGCCGGATCCTATGTTTCATACAGTTCTTGTTGAAGGGGAAAAGTCATGAGAAAACTATTGGTGTTGATGCTGGTCGGAGCGATTTTGCCCGCTGGGTATACAGCCGCCTCTGAGGGCTTTGATATAGAGGCGATGAACAAGGAAATACTCGAATTTTCGGGCCACCTGGAAACCTGTACTCCCTATGAGGCCGTTATTATTCACATCATGACAGGGGATGAACTGTCACGAAAAATCGTAGGCATGGAAGCGGGCAAGTGCATTTACATTGAAGAAATGCCTCAAGGAGGAAAGATGACGTGCAAGTATCCCGAATCCATGCTGACACCAATTGCAGCATACTACCGAAAGGCGGCTAAAGCAGAGTCTTTCTCGGTTAATGTAAAATCGTCTTATTCTGATTCCGCTTTCGAGTCGGAGTCTACATACAGCTTAAATGGAAAAGTGGTTGAGAATCCGCTTCAGGAAGTTCTGGAGAATGGAGTGTGTGTGATTTCAGGGTACTCGCTGGGTGAGTGATTGTTCTTATTTACACTCCGGTACATTGCTATATCTAATTTTGTGGGACTTTGGTTAAACCTGCGCTTCCTTAGCATGAAAAAATCGGATTGAGTGACAGTGGAAAACATATGATGAATTTGTATTCTTTCACCAAAGCGCTCCTCGTAATAGCGACGCTTTTTGTACCACAAATGTCTTCTTTCGCGTGGGCGTCCAACACCAACTACTACATCTCATCAAGCCAAGGCAATGACAGCTACCACGGCACTTCAACGTTGAAACCCTGGAAAAACCTAGACAAGATTTGGTTGAAAGGTGTTCTTCAACCCGGAGATCGAGTACATCTGAAGCGAGGGGACTCATGGCACGCGAACATCTTGATTCGAGGGGCGGGCACCCCAGGTAACCCAGTCCTTCTGTCATCGTACGGAGACGGTGCAGACCCAATTATCTATGGCGACCGCTATGCATTGCGTTGGACTGCTATCGAAGGACATACAGGGGTCTTTCGAGCCGAGGTGGGACGAAGGGCTAACATCATTTTGGAACTTAATGGTGCTAAGGTGATTCGATACAAGAAAGGGTCTAAAACTTGGATTGATGAAGCGACGTTGAACGATCTACCAGTTGGACAATATTGGACCAGCTACAACGAACCGGATGTCTATTTTCGGTCGAACAACGATAAACCTCCTTCAAGCGATATCCTCCGAGTCGTCCGGCAGCAAGTAATCGCCGCAGAAGGCAAAAACATCATTATCGAAAACCTACATATCGTCGGTGGTCACGTAGCGGTGGACGCTGAAAAAACTACCGGTTTCGTAGCCCGCGGCCTAACCATCGAAGATGTGCAGGGCATCGGGATCTACTTTAGGAACCAAAATGAGGACGGCTTGGCTGAGAACAATCTGATTCTGCGATCTGGCAATACGGCGCTCTACGCCCGCATGAGCACTCGGATCACCTTTCGAGGGAATCGTGTTTACGATGTAGCCGGTATAGTGGGGGACCGCTGCTTGGTGGGTCTTGAGAAATCGGTCAGCACCGTAGTCGAAGACAATCTGCTCGTCAACGCACGGTGCGGCATAGATTACCACTTTGACCGAGGCAGCATAGTTCGCAACAACGTGGTAGCAAAGTCAGGAAACTGCATTGTTCCACACGGAACTGACATGCAGGTCTACGGGAATACCTGTTGGCTAGAAGGAAAGCCAAAGGGTCGCTGGCACAGCGGCACCAACATACAAAACGTTGAGGTCGACGGATATATAGGAACGGCAGAGTTCCACGACAACACGATTTACAACTGTACACCCTACTGCCTTCGCGCCATCAGACCAGGCGTGGTTCTCAGAAACAATGTGGTCTTCGGTTCAAGTGGCATCTTTCCCTACGCGGCAGCACATCTCGACATTGGCGCCGATTCCGACCTCAATACCTTTGTTGTCGATAAGTCTGAAACCGAGTGGCGCTGGGGCGGCGATGGCGCCGAAGGTACTGCGTACTCGGACTTTGCCAAGTTCCAAACGGTTACGGGACAAGAGTTGAATTCGACCGTAGAGCCCTATCGAGATGCCTGCTGGCGCATGCCGTTCGAAGAGTTCCTGGCTTCGTACACTACTGACACCAACGAAAACGGTATAGCGGATTTCTGCGATTCCCCACACGCCGCCAACCGCAGCCCATTCAAAAGTGCAGATGGTGTGCATTAATATTAAGTAGCACCTTCCGCACTGACGTTCATATTGACAATGATCAGGAGGGGCTAAAAGCTATTTTCTCACTCCATCAAATTGCTGTTCGATCGCATTCTCAGAAATCCTTACGCGAAGAAGGACGGAGTTTATTTGAAGGCGAAAACCTGGAGTAATCACACCTCAATTATCCGGCGCCAAATAAGGCACAAACTGCAACGGCAATAGACTTCGTTCCGATTCCGGTATTGATCCGTAGTGTTCGACCCAGAGGTCAAACAGTTTTTGCAGGTCGACAAGTGTTATTCGCCGTTTCTCCTGCTCCCTGGCTTCTTTTTCCGCGTCGCGTGTGAATCCGCCTGTTGCGACGAATAATCCAACATCGTTTTCGCCAAGGGTGGACATAAACGCTCTCAGCGTTTCTGCACTTACTTTGGTTTGGGGAGTTCTCTTGACCTGGACTTTTATCCTCGGGCCTTGCACTCCCAGAGGATCAGTGTGCGCCAGGATATCGATTCCTTTGTCTGGCCCTGGTGGTGAGACCCATGCGATGTGATATCCCATGCCCCTGAGTAGTCCGGCAACGATTTCCTGAAAGTCGTACGGATTGATATTTGCCAAAAAATCTCGGATTTCCGCCCAGGCGACTTCTTGTGCTTCCTCCAAGGTGGTGGAGTCGGATTTAGTTTCTTCGTCGTCTCCGGAGTCGTCGGGTTGATCTTTCTTCCAGACCCTATAGAGCCTGCTGGATTCTGCGTACAGGTCTGCCGGGTTCTGAAATTCCGCAAGTGCGTCCAGCCCGACCGGGTTGATTGTCCAGACGCCCTTTTCTTTCGTCATCCAGCCAGCCTTGACCGGCGCGATGGTCAGGAATCGCAGAATCTTATCAAATCGACGGACTCCGGGTCGATTTGGGTAGTCACCTTTTTCGTGATCCGACAGCGTTAATCGGCTTGCGGCGGCAGCGATTACATCCTTCGCTTGAACACCGTCGGGGTTCTCTTTCAGAATTTGCAGAAATGCTATTTGGATTTGACCTTTTCGTGTGTCTGTTGGCAGAGTCATTTAACTCCTCGCTTCGACAGCCATTTATGCAACCATGCCACCTATCTGATTGACATCAATTCAAGGAATTCCGGGGACAGTTTACTGCACTAATGGCTGCTGGAGCGAGATTTGTATCCGACAACTTCAGTTGTGTGTTTACTTCCCCAACATCCCCGCATGCTCAATAAACCCCACAATCTCCGCCAAGCCCTTCTGCTCCCGCAAGTTCGAAAACACCCAGGGTTTGTCCGGCCGCATCCGTTTGGTATCGGCTTCCATCACTTCCAGAGACGCGCCGACATAGGGCGCGAGATCGATTTTGTTGATCACCAGCAGGTCGGACCGCGTAATGCCGGGGCCACCCTTGCGCGGAATTTTCTCGCCTTCGGCGACGTCGATGACGTAGATCGTGA
This sequence comes from Gammaproteobacteria bacterium, assembly GCA_020444765.1. The sequence goes on from JAGRHW010000038.1 coordinate 15,420, forward strand.
GGTCGGCCAGTTCCGGGCTGAAGGTGGCGGAGAGATTGTCACCGCCGCTT
>JAGRHW010000390.1 GCA_020444765.1 Gammaproteobacteria bacterium
CAGCCGCCGCGCCGGCACGCACCTCAAGGATATCCTTCAGCAGGTGCCGTTTGCCGAGACCGGGCTCACCGGTGACAAACAGGTTGAATCCGTGCTGATTGATTTCAACGCCGAAACTGATTGCTTCGAGCGCCCGTTCCTGCCCGAGCGGCAAATTTGCCGGCGTCAATTCAGCGGTGCTGGTAAAGCCGAGCTGTTGCGGATCGCAGGCGTGGTAAAGCGCCTCCGGCGCGAGCGGCTGATGCTTGTTCGTGGCGCTCGACGTCATGCAAATTCCGGTAAATGCGCCTGGATATCCTCGGCGTTATGACTGACCAGATCCCTGGCGATCTCCCCGGCAATCCGCTCCTGCACCCTGGCGCTCAGATGACCGCGCAGCAAGCCCAGAAACGCCGGCGGCGCCATGATATAAAGCTGCTCGAACCGCCCCGCTGCAAGCGCATCATCGAGCTCCCTGCAAACTTCCCTGGCAAATCGATCGGCTTCGGTTTTGTGGCTGTCGCTGTGCGGAGCCATGGCGTGACGCCCCTGTCCCGATGAATCGAAGACCCGCCCAGGCGCGTCGCTCTCGCGTTGCGAGCCCTTGAGGCGGCTGTCCGGATGAATAAGGTCTTTGAGTTCCTGAAGCGGTGATTTTTTCTGCTGTGCCGAGAAAAACCGGGCGTGCCCGGCGTCGGCTACGACAATCCAGATTGACATACCAACCTCCTTTTGTAGCTCGAATGTTCACGGTTCCGCCTGCTTTGCCCCTTTATCGTGATATCGGGCGCAGGTCCTGACGTCTATTATACTAAGCCTTTTTGCCTCCCGGGGGATTAACATCAATCAATGCTCTGCCGTCAGCCCGGACTGAAACCGCGTTTATCAATCCACAGAAGATTCCAGGCGATCAAAACGGCCGACGACGAATCCGCAGCCAGAACAGCAACGGCGACAACGTCACTTCCACAATAAAAAATCCCGCAATGATCGCTGCCGACTCCGCCAGGTCCAGCGCAAGATCGGACGACACGAGCCACACCGGCAAGGCGGCCTCAGGCACCTGATCGAGTACGGGCGCGGCATCCCCAGGCTGAAAATTCAGACGCCGTTTGAAAAAACTGGCCAGACTGTCGCCAAGCATGGCGGCAAAACCGAACAAGGCGCCGTAGAGCATATCCAGACCCAGCAAAGGCCCGAGCAAGGCGCCGACCGCACAGGCCGCCAGCAAACCCCGAACGGTTTTCGAAGAACCCAGCAAGCGACGCTGATCGCTCAACACCAGATAGCCATCCAGCGGAAATGCGAAACGATCACGCAAAAGTTTACGTGCAATGATCGGCGCACCATTGACGCACACCAGTAACACCAGCAAACTGAAAACCGCTTTGTAATCCATTGAATCAACCTGTTGCCCACCGTACCGGCGGATGGCCTGCAAGCACCTGGAGCCGGCTCATGAGATTCTGAGCAGGCTCTTAGGGGTACAATGGGATAAATTATAAACTTTCCGGCTCCGCCGATGAATTTACCGAATACTATCAGCCTGACCCGCTTCCTTTTATTGCCCTTGCTGCTGTGGCTCGCCTGGCATGGGTACAAGCGTGCCTTTTTACTGCTGCTGGCATTGAGTTTTTTTTCCGATGTACTGGATGGCTGGATAGCCCGCAGGTTCGACATGCAGACCGAGCTAGGCGCACGGCTCGACAGCTGGAGCGACTTTTTCAATTACTCGACCATGGTGCTCGGCGGTTGCTGGCTATGGCCCGATATCATGTACCAGGAACGCATTCGAGTCGCCATCGTCGTCGCCAGTTTCGTGCTGCCAGTGATCGTCGGACTGATCCGCTTCCGTTGCCTGACCAGCTACCACACCTGGTCGGTCAAACTCGCCGTCCTGCTGGTCGGTGGCAGCGGCCTGCTGATGTTTGCCAACGGCACGACCTGGCCGTTTTATATCGCCGTGCCTTTTTCAGTGCTGGCCGCCGCTGACGAAATACTGATTACACTGCTGGCCGGCAAACCTCACAGCAATACGCCGTCGTTCTGGCATGCCCTGCGGCAGTCCGACTGATCCTACGGGCCTTGTATACTGCAAAGCCACTAACTTAATCGGATGTGGTTGCCGGACACACCGCTGCTGGATCCCCGACTAAAGCACTCGGGGATGACGTTTCCCCATCTCGTCATTCCCGCGCAGGCGGGTATCCAGCTGCGGGCTGTCCGATGGAGACACTGGATCCCCGACTAAAGCACTCGGGGATGACTCTGGAACAAAAAACCAACCCTCACAAATAAGGCAAAAACAACCAGCAGGTGGCGTCTCTGATCCTTACCGGCAGGCTGCGTCCGTCGACTTCCTGCAGACTGACGGGTCTGGCGGTCCGTTGGATGGTCGATGCGTAATCGGCAAGCCCGGCAACGCATTCTTCACCGAAGATCTCGATATTCAGCTCGAAGTTGAGCCGCAGACTGCGGGGGTCGATATTGGCCGAGCCGACTTGCGCATACAGTCCGTCGACAATAAACAGTTTGGTATGCGCGAACGGTGACGGTTGATACAACACGTTGACCGAGTACTGAAGCAACTCCCACAACAGATTGCGGGTTGCCCAATCGACAAACCGCAGGTTGCTTTTTTCCGGCAGGATAATACTGATGCTTACGCCGCGCAGTGCCGCGGATTGCAGGGAGGCGATCATTTCGCGGGATGGCAGAAAATACGGTGTGACAATGGTCAGCGAGTGTTGCGCCGCGGAAATCGCCGCCATCAGCGACAGCGATATCCGGTCCAGATCGCCGTTGGGGCCGTCGCTGATACACCGGCAACAGACTTCGCCATGTGATTCGGGAGTCTCGTCCGGTAACGCCAGTGATTCGCCGCTGGCGAATTGCCAGTCGTCGGCAAAAATCGCTTGCAGCTCCCTGACGATGGGACCGTGCATGCGAAAATGCAAATCGGCGGTGCCGGTTCCGTTGCTCTCGTCGACCAGATGTCGGGCGCCGATATTCATACCGCCGGTAAAGGCGGTGCTTGAATCGACGACCAGAATTTTTCGGTGATTGCGCAGGTTGATCGTAAAGGCCGGCGGAAATAACCGCGGCGGCAAAAACCGCACCGCCTCGATCCCGACGCGGCGTAAACGCCGACTGACACGCGGCCAGGAGTAAAGCTCCCCGACCCCGTCGATGATGACGCGCACATCGACGCCACGTTTACAGGCAGCGCCGAGCGCAGCGACAAACTCGTCGCCGATTTCATCCGCATCAAAGATATATGTGGTCAGATAAACCCGTTCACGCGCCTCGTCAATGGCCTGCAGCATTGCCGGGTAGGACTGCGCGCCGTTTTTCAGCATCTCGACACTGTTTCCGGGGGACAGCGCCTGCGAAGCCAGTCGGTCGGAGATTTGCAGAAATCTGCTAAACCGTGGATCCAGCATGCCCGGCGGTGTCGCCGGAGTATGTTGAATGATTCCGCGCTCGTAGCTGATCCACCAGCGCCAGCGCAAGTCGTGTTGCAGCTTGTGCGCCTGAGTGTGAATCCGGTTGATACCGAACATAAAGTAAAAAAACGGTCCAAACAACGGGAACAGCACACAGACCGAAACCCAGCCAAGCGCGGCCCGCGGGTCACGCTTGTAGACCATCGCATGGATCGCCGTCAGCGCGGCCAGCGCCAGGTGAGCCGCCGCGATGATCCACCC
>JAGRHW010000391.1 GCA_020444765.1 Gammaproteobacteria bacterium
CGATGCAGGCGCCGGTGAGGGTGGCGATATCGATGACGGTATCGGGGTCATATTTGGCGGCGTAGGTCAGGGCGTCGCAAAGGATCAGCCGTCCTTCGGCATCGGTGTTGAGAATCTCGATGGTGGTGCCCGACATGCTGGTGACGATATCACCGGGCCGGGTCGCCGTGCCGCTCGGCATGTTTTCCACGGTCGGCACGATACCGATGACGTTGCAATCCAGTTGCATATCGGCGCAGGCGCGGATCACGCCGAATACGCTGGCGGCGCCGCACATATCGAATTTCATCTCATCCATATTGGCTGACGGCTTGATCGAGATACCTCCGGAATCGAAGGTTACGCCCTTGCCGACCAGAACCACGGGTTTTTCGGTTTTCGGCGCGCCGTTGTATTCCATGCAAATCAGCTTTGCCGGTTGTTTGCTGCCTTCGGAGACGCTGAGCAGGGCATTCATTCCGAGGCGCTTCATGTCGGCCTCTTCGAGAACTTCGATTTTGAGCTTTTTATACTGACGTTTGAGCTGTTGTGCCTGTCGCGCGAGATATCCGGGTGTGCACACATTGGGTGCGAGATTGCCGAGATTACGCGTGAGGTTCATGCCGCCGACTACCGCGCGGGCCTTGAGCACCGCGGCCTCGCCGTCCAGCAGGTCGCGCCGTGAAGGCACGTTGAAGACGATCTTTTTGAGCGGTTTGCGCGAGGTTTCAGGGTTTGATTTATGTGTGTTGAATTTATACAAGGCCGATTCGGAGTCGAGTGCCGCCGCGTAGCATTTCCAGGCCGAGGTGCGGTTTTTGACATTCAGGTCGGTCAGATAGGAGACCGCCTCGGAAGCGCCGCTGCGATCGAGAATCTGCGCGGCGCTGGCGTTGAGCTGGCGGAAAACGCGGTCGCTCATATCGCGTTCCTTACCGAGGCCGATCAGCAGTACCCGGTCGGCGAGAATGCCGGGTACATTGTGCAACAGCAGTGACTGGCCTTTTTCACCGTCCATGTCGCCGCGACGCACGATATTGGAAATATAGCCTTCGCTGGCCTTGTCGACCTCGCCGGCAGCCGCGGAAAGTTTGCGACTGTCAAACACGCCGACGACAATACATGCCGTGCGCTGTTTTTCCGGAGTGCCGCTTTTGACTGTGATTTCCATGAATGCTCCTATAATCTGTACAGAAATTATTCAAAGCCGGTAGTCTACCCGTTTACACCATGTTAAGTAATACCATCGAAAGATATCTGCTGCGCGAAATCCTGCTTACCTGGGCGGCGGTGACGCTGGTATTACTGGTGATCATGCTGGGCAATGTGCTGGCCGGCAGTCTCGGCCGCGCCAGTGACGGTAACCTCAGTGCCGACCTGGTCTTTGTTTTTGTCGCGGTAAAGTCGGTCGGTCTGCTGGTCACCCTGATACCGCTTGGTTTGTATCTGGGCATTTTACTCGCGCTCGGTCGATTGTACCGGGACAGCGAAATGACCGCACTGTTCAGTTGCGGCGTCGGTTTATTCAATATATTCCGGCCGGCGATGATCGCCGGGCTGATTGGTGTCCTGATAATATCCGTGCTTACTATATGGGTAAATCCGTGGGCGGCCACATACGAGCAGAAACTGAAGGCAGGCTTGCAGGATCGCTCCGCGCTGGATTTTCTCAGTGCCGGAAAATTCGTCGAAGCGACGGATAATTCCGGTGTATTTTTTATTCAAAGCGGTAATGAAAGTAAAACCCGCTTCGATAATGTCTTTGTTCATCGGGAGGCGGAGGACGGCTCGCGTCAGGTGGAGAGTGCCGAAGCCGCGTATTACCAGAAGGATGAAGAGTCCGGTGAAGAGTTCATGATTTTCGAGAACGGACAAAGCAATACCGGCACGCCGGGCAATGCCGACTACATCGAAACCCGTTTCAAACGACACGGCGTGCTGATTCCGCGGATCAATCCGGCGGAGCCACGTTTGCGTGCCGCCGGCATGACGCTTGCCCAGCTCTGGCAATCGCCAAATGCCGCGGAAAAAGCCGAACTGCAATGGCGGGTATCGATACCGCTCGCCTCATTGATACTCGCCTTGCTTGCAGTACCGCTGAGTCATGCCTCACCGCGACAGGGGCGTTTTGCGAAAATTGCGCTGGCCATACTCATCTATATACCGTATTCCAATCTGCTGGTGCTGGCGCGCAAATGGATCGCTGACGGCACAGTCAGTCCGGTGTTCGGTTTATGGTGGGTACACCTGATCGTGCTGGTGCTGCTGGCTTTGTTGATCGTCAAAAGACTTGGCTTTGGCTGGGTCAAGCAGCTCCTGTTGTCGCGTCATTCTCCGGTGAGGGCGTAAGCACAGTGGGTATACTCGATCGCTATATCGGCCGCTCGATTTTTACCACCTCCCTGCTGGTGCTGGTTGTATTACTTGCCCTGGCGGCGGTGTTCGCCTTTATCGGTGAGCTGGACGATGTCGGCCGCGAACAATACACGTTGTCTACCGCTCTGTTTTATATCCTGCTGCGGATGCCGGGCAGTGCTTATGAAATGTTTGCACCGGCGGTGTTGCTTGGCAGTCTGTTGGGGCTTGGTGGTCTGGCCACTCACAGCGAGCTGATCGTGATGCGGGCCGCCGGTATTTCGATACCACGGATCATACGCTCGGTACTGCAAGTCGGTATACTGTTGATGATACTCGTGGCCATCCTTGGTGAACTGATCGCGCCGCGGGCCGAGCAACTGGCCCAGGATCTTCGCCTCAATGCCTTGTCGAAAAAAATCTCGGTCGGCAGTGCAACCGGTCTCTGGTTGCGCGAGGACGATCTGTTTATCAATGTCAAAACCGTCACGCCGGATTTTTCCCTGCTGGATCTCAGTGTTTTCCGGTTTATCGATAACAGGCTGGATTATGCGATGTTGGCCAAGCATGCCAGCCAGACGCCGGATGGTAAATGGATACTGCAGGACGTCAGCTATACCGAATTCGATGATCAGCGGACGCAGGTTCGATTTGTCGCCGAAGAAACACGGGAGCAGCTGGTCAGGCCCGAGTTGCTGCAGAACCTGACCGTTGAACCGGAAACGCTGTCGGCAAAAAACCTGTTGCAACAGGTCCGGTATATGGACAGGAACAAACTCGACAGTGACAGGATTCAGCTTGCACTATGGACAAAGCTGACAAATCCGCTGGCGACGATCGTCATGCTGATGTTGTCGGTGCCGTTTGTTTTTGCATCGCAGCGTTCAGGTGGCTCGGGGCAGAAAATCTTCATCGGTATCATGCTTGGCATCGGCTATATCATGATCAACCGTCTATCGACGCATATGGGCCTGGTCTACGGGTTTCCGCCGTTGGTCAGCGCGGTAGCGCCCTTGTTGTTTTTTCTGGCAATCGCTGTTATCGGTATTCGCCGTACCGGCTAGGCCGTTCAGGCCGTCACGGGTTTTTGAATTCTGTGCATAACGGTTGATGCCGCCATATCCTGCAACGACTTCCCTTCGCGGTTGAATAGTACCCATAGAGTTCCGGCGCCCAGTGTCAACAGCATAATGGCCAGCCGGATAATACTTTGCGGCCAGCTGACTGCATGCTGCCTGTTACCGGTCAATTGCAAACGCCAGGCGCGCATGCCGAGTGTCTGACCGCCGTGTGTCCAGAACCAGCCGAAAAACACAAACGTAACAAGCATTGTTACCGGCGCCA
>JAGRHW010000392.1 GCA_020444765.1 Gammaproteobacteria bacterium
TGGCTGCCCATCACTTGCAGGCGATCGCTCAAGAGACCGAAATGACAGGCCTCCTCATAAGCAATGCGTGCCCAGTCGTCGACGTATTGCCGCGGCATGTCGCGAAAGCGATAGACCGCATCCAGGGCCAGATTGATCGCGTTGAATTCGATATGCGCCAGCGCATGCAACAGCGCGATCCGGCCCTGCGCATTGCCGAGCCCCCGGCGCGGCACCTGTTTGCCGTCGATCAGCGCCGGTTTGTCCGGGCGTCCGGGAATGGGAATTTTCCTGACCGGTTCGGTAACCCCGGAAAAATACAGACACCCTTCACCCAGGTCTTCGTAAAACCGCCGGGTTTTAGCGACTTTTGTCGCCGGATCGCCGCACATTAGACAATCCAGTGCCCGTTCATAGACATTGCCAGCTTCAGTGGTTTTTTGCATAGACATGAAAAAGTTCGCGGCTGTACAGCGGTTTTGCTCCGAGATGTTCGCGCAGAATCGCACGCATCAGGGTTTTTGCCTCGTTGCGGATTTGCGGGTCGGAAAAATCCAACGCCTGCATGGCCAGCAACGTTTTTCCCGAGACTTTCACTCCCGTCGCGGCGGCACTGCCCTGCAAAGCAATCGCCCCAAACTCGGTTCTGAAGTCGTAGTCAAGCTGCGGATCGACCGCTTGCTGATCGGCGCATTGCGAAAAATCCGCCAGCAGGCCGAGCGATTGTAACAGTTGAATCTCGAAACGCCGCAACAAGGGTTCCGGATCGCTTTTCAGCTGCAGGGCTCGGATCGTCTCATCATACAGGGCAAAGAGTTCGGTGTTGTGCTCGGCCTGCACCAGCAGGCGTTGCACCAGCTCGCTCATATAATAACCGCAGGCCAGATGAAGATTTTCCAGCACGATCGGTCGGCCGCTTTCCTCGACCGTCGTCAAGGTGAACAAACCACCTCTGCCCTGCCAGGACACCAGCAAAGCACGGAACGGTTGCAGCAGTGCCCGCCGGTTTGACTTGGCCTGCCGCACACCTCTGGCAACCAGCGAGACGCGGCCGAACTGCGGCGTCAGGACATCGAGAATAACGCTGGAATCACGGTAATCACGGCTGTGCAGAATATAGGCGGGTTGCAGGGAAACACGTTGCACCGCCTGCGCGGACGACATGAACGCCCCTCCTCAGACTGACGGCGACATCAGTCGCTGTCGTATCCCAGGCTCTGGATCGCCCGGGCATCATCGGCCCAGCCTTCCTTGACCTTGACCCACAGTTGCAGAAAAACTTTTTGCCCGAACAGCGCTTCCATCGCAGTCCGCGACCGGCTGCCGATCTCTTTCAGCTGTGCGCCGCGTTTACCGATCACGATGCCTTTCTGGCTGGCTTTTTCCACCCAGATCACCGCGCCGATCCGCAGCAGTTGCTCCTCGATCTCGAACTGCTCGATACCGACACTGAGCGAATACGGCAACTCCTGCTCCAGCATCCGCGTGAGCTGCTCGCGGATCAGCTCCGAGGCCAGAAACCGCATCGAGCGATCGGTAAAATCATCCGCGTCGAAACGGTGTTCGCCTGGCGGAATCAAGGCGACGAGCTGCTCTTCGAGAACCGGAACATTGCTGCCGGTTTTCGCCGACAAGGGGATGATCTCGCGTAGTTGCTGGGGCTTCGGCAGGTTCTGTAAAAAAGGCAGTAATCTGGCCTTTTCCTTGACCCGGTCGACCTTGTTGACGATCATCAAAACCGGCGCCTCGCTTTTTTCGATCAGCTCGAAAGCCCGCTGGTCATCGTCGGTCCAGCTCAGCGCCTGAACGACGAAAATCACCGCATCGACGCCCAGCAGCGCCGAACTCGCGGTGCGGTTGAGCACCCGGTTGAGCGTTCGTTTGCCGTCGACATGGATACCCGGCGTATCGACGAAAATCATCTGCACATCGCCCGCGGTTTTGACGCCCAGCACACTGTGACGTGTGGTCTGCGGCTTGTGCGCGGTAATACTGAGCTTCATACCGATCAGCCGGTTGAGCAAGGTGGATTTACCGACGTTGGGCCGACCGGCGATGGCAATGGTTCCGCAGCGACTCATGAGTGATTTTTCCGACTCTCTTCACCGTAACCGAGTTCTTTGAGTTGGGCGAGCATGTCCACCGCCGCCGCCTGCTCGGCCAGCCGCCGGCTGCTGCCGGTCGCTGTGCAGCTCAAGTCGATTTTACCGACCGTGCATTCCACGGTGAATGTCTGCTCATGCGGTTTGCCTTCGGATTTCAATGTCTGGTAGGTTGGTCTGAGCAAGCCGCGACCCTGCATGTATTCCTGCAGACGGGTTTTCGGATCGAGTAATTCGAATACTTCGGGAAGGTTTTGCAGGCGTGATTCGAACAGCTTGAGTACGAAGTCGCGGCAAACCTCAAAACCGGCGTCCAGATAAATCGCACCGATTACCGCTTCAAGCGCATCGGCCAGGGTGGAATCCCGGTCAAAGCCGCCGCTGCGCAGTTCGCCCATACCAAGTTGCAGGTAGTCGCCAAGATCGAGATCCCTGGCAACTTCACAGAGCGTCAGTCCCCGCACCAGATTGGCACGCTGACGGCTGAGGTCGCCTTCGCTTGCGTCCGGCAATAAGCGGAAGAGCTCGGAGGCAATGATAAAATTCAGAGCGCCGTCACCCAGAAATTCCAGGCGCTCGTTATTTTCCGCCGACGCGCTACGGTGCGTCAGCGCCGATTTCAGCAGAGAAAGGTCGTTGAACTGAAGGTTTAATCGCTTGTTTAAACGTTTGATGTCGTCGGTCAATTAAGGCCTATTGTCTGTTCATTGAAGTGAGTCACCAAGTCCATATTGTAAAACAACGGACGACGCGCCTCGTAATTGACTTCCAGCACCAGGCCTTTGTTCTTTTCCCGGTGAACCTTGATCACTTCTTCCGGATCAAGATCCCAGAGGCTGTTGGTCTGAAACCGCTTGTTGATGGAATCTCTCACCTGCCGGATCGGCTTGTCTTTCAGCTCCTGATCAGCGGCCACATCCTTGGCGATCTCCATCACCGTCATGTGATTGAAGTACATCGGCCCCGCGGCCATTACAAACATCGCCGTCACGGCAATGATCGAGACGACGATCAGGACGCCGATGACTCCGATACCGCGCTGCGTGTTTTTACCCGTTAATTGATACGATTGCCCAATCTTTCCCATGCCAAGCCTCCAGTTTTCCAGTTCCAGTGCATCCAGATAATCATCGCCTTACCTACAAGGTTTTCTTCGGGCACAAACCCCCAATAGCGGCTGTCATTGCTATTGTCGCGGTTATCTCCCATCACAAAGTAATGGCCGGCGGGTACCACCCACTCGCCATTGACGATGCGTTTATCGAGAGACACCAGCACCTGGTGCTCGACACCTTGCAGATTCTCCTTTAGCTCCAGCAGGTTTTGTGCCGGAGTCTCTGCACCGGGCGCCTGATAGGCGCCGACTTTTTCCACGGAAACGGGTTCGCCATTGATAAACAATGACTTATTGACATAAGTGATACGGTCACCGGGCACACCGATAACACGTTTTATATAGTCCAGCGAGGGGTCGCCAGGGAAACGAAACACCGCGACATCGCCATTTTTCGGTTTGTTGACCTCGATGACCTCGGTATTCAACACCGGCAAGCGTATGCCGTAGGTGAACTTAT
>JAGRHW010000393.1 GCA_020444765.1 Gammaproteobacteria bacterium
CCGATGCCGAGCGGAAACAGCAAGGTCACCAGGACAAAAAACATCAACGGGTTGAGCGCCTCGCTGCGATTGCGAAACGCAATGAGTAAATCCCGCTTGAGCAGCGCGGTAAAAGCCCGGAAAACAGACATCAGGCCGACAGCCTCAGTCTGATGATGTAGTTTTCATGCAGATCGACGTCATGATGCGAAGTCATTACCGCCATGCCGCCGTTGTCCAGATGCTCGCTCAAAAACGTTTCGAACATGGCGATGCCGGTTTTGTCCAGCGCCGACTGGGGTTCGTCGAGAATCCACAGCGGTGAGCTCACCAGCAGCAGGCGGGCGAGCGCAAGACGGCGCTTCATACCGGCGGAAAACTGGCGAGGCAGAGTGTTTTTGTACTGGCGCAGATTGACCCGTTCCAGCGCCTCGTTGATCTTGCGGCCGTTACCCGGACACAGGGTTTGCGAGACGCGCAGGTTTTCAGCCGCCGTCAGGTCTTCCTTGATGCCGTTGGAATGACCCAGCCAGGCGATCTGTTCGCGGTATTCGGCGCCCAGGGAATCTATATTCTGATCCTGCCAGAAAATCTCGCCGGCATCGGGCGGTCGCAGGCCGGTGAGCATTTTCAGCAGTGTGGTCTTGCCACTGCCATTGCTGCCCTCGACCAGTAAAACCTGACCGCTATCGAGCGTGAAGGCCAGCTCCTCGAACAGGGTTCGGTGGCCGCGAATGCAGGAAAGCCCGCGGGTCTTCAAAGACATGTGGTCAAACGTCCAGCCTCGTATAATGTCAGGGGCTTTATCCGCTAATGCGGAATCAAAGTCATTAACATTCATCAATGTCATGTTAGCTTTTTAGAATCTGTCTAAATTCTTGGGATTGACGCGAAAATTTGCTGGCTTTGCAGCCGGTTTCGGATGGCCCGGTCAGATTCATAGCGTTATTGTAGCCTTTATCGCACAACGGAGTCGGAATCCTTCAACCTGCGTCGCAAGCAGGCTTGATCGTCAGCGGATGTGTATTGTGCACCGGGGCGGGCGCTGAATAGGCTTTGCCATCGCGCTCGCCGGCGACATGGCGGCCTTCATTCAGGCGCTTTTCAAAATAGGCCGGATCGACAAATTTCGCCTGCAGGGCGCGCATGGATTTCGTGTCGCCAAGGTCGCGAAAAATCAGCAGACGCTGACCGATCAGGCGCGAAACCATGCGTCTGTCGCCCCTGAACTGCCGGGAAGCGCGCAGATTTTCCTGCAAGGCCTGATCCGGAAAGCCGCACAGGCGATAGTTTTTTTGCAGCGCGTAGGCCAGGCGCGGATTGGCCGGATAGGTTTCGCGCAAGGTTTTGTTGAGCACCAGCCACTGGCAGACTTCCGGTGCTTTGAGCGCCAGCTCTTCGACCAGTATGCGGGCGGCTTCCGGAGCGGCGGTTCTGCCGTGCTCGACGGCGCGTTGCAACCAGTCGAGTCCGCGTTGGCGGTTGCCGGAAAGATCAATCAGCGTGGTCAGCCATTTCAACATGACCGGCACATCGCCGGTATAAAATTCATAAAGGCCGAGTACCAGATAGGCGTCCTGCTGTTGAGGGTTTTTTTCGATCAGGGCGCGCAGTCGATCGCGCGCCTGGCGGCCGATCGAGTAGGCTTTCAGCCATTCTTTGCGGTCCAGAAAAATTCTCGCGCTGAACGCTTCGCTCATGCCGAGCAACAGTTCATCTTCGGCGGATACGGTTTTTTTCCCGGTGACTTGCTTGCGAAATGCAGCGAGTTGTTCGAGTGCGTGATCATTCAGCGCGGTGTAATCGTCGCCATGCACGTATTGCGCTCTGGCCAGTGTGATGCTGGCTGCATAGAACCCGGGCTGGAGGGAGTCGGGTTGCCCGGCCTGCCAGTCCTGAAGCGTTTTTTCTGCGGTGGCAAAGCGCTTGTCAAGCAGTGCGTCAACGATCAGCCGCGCCGGGGGAATGTCGCATTCGTCCGCCAACACCGCCAGGCCGGACAACAGGCCGCAACACAACACAAACCATTTCATGATCTTTTGTTCGGAAACGCGTCGCAGTGGAAAAAAACTAATGCGGTCGAAAGCGGGCGGAATCGTTCTGTCATTTTCACCGGGGGGCACAAGCAAACAAAAACGACTAGGGTAAGACGCCGGGCAAGGCCTGCTCAAAAATCAGCCGGGCGGTCATCAGATCCAGATGACCGCCGCCACCGTTTTTGAGTACGGTGATATCGGTGCCGGCGCGCCGCCAGGCGAATTCCGGATTGGCCAGGTCGTAATAGTCGGCGATGATGGATTGTTCCGTAATCACGCCTGCCTTGAGCGGAATATCGATTTCGCCGATTTCCCCGATCGTGGTCTTGCGGCTGTCGACGAACAGATGACTTTTGCGCAGACACTCGTCGTCGGCTTCGCGCATATCGATCCGGTAGGCGCCGACCAGGTCGAGGTGTGAGCCCGGCTGCAACCATTCGCCCTTGATGATGGGCGTGTTGCTCATGGTCGCGCAGCAAATGATATCGCTGGTGGCAACGCTTTCGGCAAGATCATCGGCGACCTCCACCGTGATGCCTTCATGGTCGAGCAGTTCGACGACGGCGTGGGCGCGGGCCGCGGTGCGGTTCCAGAGTCTGACGGTCTGGAGTTTCGGGCGCACGGCCAGATGCGCGCGGATAAGATGTGGCGACATGCCGCCCGCGCCGACCATCAACAACGATTTGCTGTCTTCACGGCTCAGCAGTTTCGATCCGAGTGCCGAATCGGCGGCCGTTTTGCGGTGGGTGAGTGCGGTGCCGTCGATCATGCCAAGCGGTGCACCGTTACGACCGTCAAAGATGACGAAAGCCGCCTGGACCGCCGGCAACGACTGATTGCCGGGAAAGACGGTAGCCATCTTGACGCCGACTGCCTTGCCGGACTGAAAGGCGGCACGGATCAGGATGAAGTTATCCGGCCCGCTGCGTCCCTCGCCGAGTAACATATCCTGCAAGGCGGCGGGCTCTTCGCGATGCAGGCGGAGCAGCCCGTCGGTCAATTGCCCGTAGGTCAGACACTGATACACGGTGTCGGCGCTGATAAATTCCATGGTCGATGCTCTTGCCGGTGATTCTGTGCATTGTGACATGAACCTGGTGCCGGCCGCGAGCCTTGCGGCCGGGCGTGATGGATTATAGTCAGGGCATGGCATAGACTGGCGGCCTGAATAACTGATCAACGAGGTATGAGCCATGAGAATTTTACACACCATGTTGCGGGTCGGGGACCTTGATCGCTCGGTGGCGTTTTATACCAATGTACTTGGTATGCGTGAGCTGCGGCGTAAGGATTATCCGGACGGGGATTTTACCCTGGCCTTTCTGGGCTATGGCGATGAGTCCGAATCCACCGTGCTGGAACTGACCTACAACTGGGGTACCGCCGAGTACGACCTGGGTAATGCCTACGGTCATATTGCCATTGGCGTGGATGATGTTTATGCCGCCTGTGAGCGAATAAAGGCCTGCGGCGGCAAGGTCGTGAGAGATGCAGGACCCATGGCTGGCGGTTCGACGGTCATCGCCTTTGTCGAGGACCCGGATGGTTACAAGGTCGAGTTGCTCGAGGACAGGTTCTAGTTTTTAACCGCAGAAATAGAGGCGGCAGGGTTGGCATCCTGCGCTATTCCACCGTAAT
>JAGRHW010000394.1 GCA_020444765.1 Gammaproteobacteria bacterium
TGTCGCGCACTGTGACGGGCACGAGAAAACTAGAGGGATAGGTTCATTGGCTAAAGCTTGGATGGATCTTATCAGTGAAGCGAAAATCTCTTAAGTTATTGAAATTCCTTGTGACCTTGCTCAAGAGCATCACCCTGTCGCGCACTGTGACGGGCACGAGAAAACTAGAGGGATAGGTTCATTGGCTAAAGCTTGGATGGATCTTATCAGTGGAGCGAAAATCTCTTACGTTATTGAAATACCTTGTGACCTTGAGTTGAAAATAGAGGAATCTCATGGTGGTGCGAGATACGCGCGAACAGACGAACCAGATTGAGGTATATAGAAATGAACAGTTTATTCAAGCCCAAAAATTTAGACTACTATAGAACTCTTACTGCTGGAGGCGAATGGAAGGTGCGCCTTTCTCAGGATGAGGCCTGCGTAGCGCTTAAAATCTACGATTACGGCGTGGATGCTATTGACTCGAATGAGAAAGAAATCCTCCACAGGCTGATCGGGAAGCTGAAAGACCAGATTTGGCCATAGCCAGGCTATGGCGGTTGGCCAGCCGGGGCTGATGATTAAAGCCCCGGCATATCAGGAAGAGATTAAAAATGATTCACCGACGGGTTCTTTCAGCGTCGTTTTTTTAATCGGCGTTGCTATCAAATTTGCTCTAAGTGCTGGCTCAAGCAAGGATTCAAATCTAGGTTTGGGGTCCGTGATCTGTGGATTGAGCCAGTCGTGGATAGCGTGGTCAGGTAGCCACAGCGGTAGTGATTTTCGATGAATATCAGCTAATGCAGGCACTCCAGGCAACGTGATGATACTGGCAGAATGCACGACCTCCCCTGTTTGTTTGTCGGTCCATTTTTTATAGAGGCCGCCAAACACGATCACCTGTCCGTCAGCTCGCTCAAGCAGATGTGGTGCCCGGCCAGATTGGCTTTCAACAAACCCGGTTGCCGGGATGATGCACCGGCTTAGTTTGTACTCTGGACGGCTCGGTAATTTTGCGTGGTTGGTGTTGACAGAAAAATAGTCCTTGTGAGGCTGTAGGCCTTTGTCGGTCTGACGCAAGAAAAGCCACCATATCGCATCGACGAACTCGAACTTGACAGAGGACGTTTGGAGTACAATACTAATCCGCGCCGCTGGCATGTGATCGCCATAGATTGCACTTTCGGGGTCAAGACCGAGGTGATCTGCAAACCGCGTTGTTCCGTTTGATCGCACGAAAACAAAATTTGTACACACATCGATATCCTCAAAAATGGCTCTACAACAAAACACCGCAGGTAAAATTGGGAGTATTCCAGTTTTCCTCATGCCGGTATCGGCAGGCTTCCCAAGCCCCGCTGATGATTATATCGATAAACTACTTGACTTGAATGAGTACCTGGTTCGTCGGCCGGCAGCAACGGTGTATTTCCGGATGAGTGGTAATTCGATGGCGGCGATGGGGATCCTTGATGGCGACATTCTCATTGTTGATCGCGCAGAATCCGCCCAAAACGGTAGCGTAGTGCTCGCAGCTATCAACGGAGAGTTTTTGTGCCGTATTTTGGACCGAGATCGGCGGCAGTTACTAACGAATGATGAACGACACCCTGCTCTCCAGATTACCGATGACATGGACCTTGTGATCGAAGGGGTTGTCATGCACTCAATTCGTCGTTATGTACGGTCTCGTTGATTGCAACTCGTTTTATGCGAGTTGCGAGCAGATTTTTCGCCCTGAATTACGAGGCAAACCGGTCGTCGTGCTGTCAAACAACGACGGGTTTGTTGTCGCCCGCTCGCAGGAAGCGAAGAGGTTAGGTATTCCAGACCTTGAGCCGTTTTTCAAAATCGAGCCCCTGCTGCGCAAACATCGGGTGGCGATTTTCAGTTCCAATTATCCGCTGTATGGCAATATCTCGGATCGCGTGATGACAACGTTGCATGAATATAGTCCGCACGTTGAACTTTACAGTATTGATGAAATGTTCCTTCAGATGCAAGGGGGCGGACAAGCCCTTGTTCGGGAGGGGCAACAGATTAAGGAACGACTCTGGCGGGATGTCCGGATGCCCGTCGGCGTTGGCCTCGCGCCAACAAAAACCCTGGCCAAGCTGGCCAACAAACTCGCCAAAACGATTCCGAAGCTGCAGGGCGTCTGCCTGTTGGACGAACCGCATAAATGGGAATGGGCGCTCAGACGTGTACCGCCATCCGCAATCTGGGGCGTCGGCAAAAGACTATCGGCCCGTCTGGACGCGCTCGGCATTGAATCGGCCTGGGACCTGGCCACGGCCGATGCCAAACTCGTGCGCCGGCGATCCAGCGTCTGCCTGGAAAGAACCATCAGCGAACTGAATGGTATGCCATGCCTGGCCCTCGATGAAACGCCGCCCGCCAAACAGCAGATTTACTGCTCTCGATCCTTCGGCAAAAAGGCCACGACCGTCGAGCCGATCCTGAACGCTATTTCACTCTATGCCGCAAGAGCGGCGGAAAAACTCAGAGCCCAGCAATTCTTCGCTCTGTCGATGCACGTGTTTGCCCATACTTCGCCTTTCGAACCCGGCTACCACGCCTTCAGCGACATAGTGCAACTCCCTTACCCTACCGACGATACGCGGCTTATCACGCAAGCGGCCCGGCAGGCCGTCAAACGCTTGTTCAGCGACGGTCACGCCTATCTCAAGGCAGGTATCGGCCTCGTCGACATCATCGACAAACGCTTTTATCAACAGGACCTGTTCCATCCCGGCCAATCGGCCAAAGCCGATGCAACCATGCGGCTTATCGATCGGATCAACGGAAGAATGGGGAAAAACACCGTGTATTTGGCCGCGCAAGGTGTCAGCCGACCATGGTATATGCGGCAGAATTTCACTTCCCCCGGCTACACAACAAACTGGAATGACTTACCAGTGGCTCAATAAGGAGGAAAAATGGACAAGGCAATCATTCTTGCTTCTACCGCGATAATGGATGACGGAGATAGTCGTCTTTTACATGATATCAATGCAGCCATGTCGAGAATCACTGAAATCAACGCAGAACTTGTAGCGATATTTGTTTGTCCTGGTTTCGTTGATGAAGCTATCCGGTTTTGCACTGAACATAAAATACAATATTGTATTTCTAATTCTCCGGCAGACTTGGCAGCTAATTTATCAGCTGCGTATGTTGTCCAGGATCGCCTGCATTCGGTGGGAACCCAACTGTTATTTACAGCGGTAAATACAGCACAAAAAGAAATTGATCCTGTGGGAAGTGCCCATGAGCATCTGATGCGCTTCGATGAAATCAATGAGAAGTGTGAATCTGTTTAATTTTCTTCCAATCACATAGGCGATTCTCTACGAGACCGATCAGCTACGGGTTACGCTATCGCTACATCACCGGCGCTGCCGGCGACACGCCCTCCCCTTCACTATCGCTTCCGCACGCCGTGCGGGTAGGTGTTCCTGCGTAACTCGTTTGTCGAGCTGGCCAAACTGCAGGCCAGCTCGATGCGGAACACCAGGTGTATCCGCGAACCAGGGGCGCTGCCCCTCGTGATCCACTAGGGTGTCCCCAACCTTCCGCGCTGCGCTTGTGCAGGCCGGGTGATTCCCCTCCCTAGCTGATCTCACACCCCGGACTTCGCCAGTCGGACAGGGGTCATGCCAC
>JAGRHW010000395.1 GCA_020444765.1 Gammaproteobacteria bacterium
GCTCCTGAAGAATTGTCGCCGCCTTGCGAATCGCCTCTTCCGGATCGATCGTGCCATTGGTCTCCAGATCGATGATCAGCTTGTCCAGATTGGTACGCTGCTCGACACGTGCGCTCTCGACACTGTAGGCAACCCGGTGTACCGGACTGAACGATGCATCGATCTGCAGGGAACCTATCGCTTTGCTCTCACCTTCAGCCAATGTACGGGCGGTCGAGGGTTCGTAGCCTCGGCCCACCTTAACCACCAGAGACATATCGATCTTGCCCTGTTTGGTCAGGGTACAGATCAAATGGTCCGGGTTGATCACCTGGATGTCGTGATCAAGCGTAATGTCGCCGGCAGTGACAGGGCCCGGACCTTCCTTGACGAGTTTCAGGATCACTTCGTCACGGGCATTCATGACCAGCGAAACGCCTTTCAGGTTCAGCAGGATATCCAGCACATCTTCCTGGACACCTTCGATCGTCGTGTACTCATGCAGTACGCCTTCGATCTGAGCTTCCACAATTGCCGCACCCGGCATGGATGA
This sequence comes from Gammaproteobacteria bacterium, assembly GCA_020444765.1. Next base: position 533 of record JAGRHW010000395.1, read on the forward strand.
AAGCAGAATACGACGCAGTGCGTTGCCCAGTGTGTGCCCGAAACCGCGTTCCAGAGGCTCCAATGTTACTTTCGCATGGTACTCGTTGATCGAATTTACATCGACTATTCGGGGCTTTAAAAATTCGGATTGCATAACCGACATAAAATAAGATCTCCCTTACTTGGAGTAGAGTTCCACAACCAGAGACTCATTGATTTCAGCGGGCAAATCACTGCGATCCGGTACTGATTTGTAAACACCTTCCATTTTCTTCGGATCAACTTCCACCCAGCCAGGCAAACCGCGTTGCTGTGCCAGCTCAAGCGCTTCGAAGATACGTGACTGTTTTTTCGAACGCTCGCGGATGGAGATAGTCTGATTAGCCTTTACCCGGTAAGACGGTATATTGACGATTGCGCCGTCAACCAGAATAGCCTTGTGAGAGACCAATTGTCTGGCTTCCGCGCGAGTCGAACCAAATCCCATGCGGTAGACGACATTGTCAAGTCGGCACTCAAGCAGTGACAGCAGGTTTTCACCGGTCGAACCTTTAACCCGTGCTGCTTCCTTGTAGTAATTGGCAAACTGCTTCTCAAGCACGCCGTACATGCGGCGCAGCTTCTGCTTTTCCCGCAACTGCATGGCATAGTCAGAAGGACGGCCACGTTTTGCACCCTGGACACCCGGCGGTGTTTCAAGGTTGCATTTTGATTCGATAGCACGACGACTCGATTTCAGATACAGATCCGTACCTTCACGTCGGCTCAACTTGCATTTAGGCCCAATATATCTCGCCACGAAACAAACTCCCGTTAAATACCCGTTAGACGCGACGGCGTTTCGGCGGCCGGCACCCGTTATGTGGAATCGGTGTTACATCAATAATCGTATTGATTTTGTAGCCGACGTTGTTCAGTGATCGCACTGCGGAATCACGTCCGGGGCCCGGCCCCTTGACCTTGACATCAAGATTTTTCAGCCCGTATTCCTTGGCAGCCTCGCCGGCTCGTTCCGCCGCAACCTGCGCCGCGAACGGTGTACTCTTGCGAGAGCCCCTGAATCCTGATCCACCGGCCGTTGCCCAGGACAGTGCATTGCCCTGACGGTCAGTGATCATAATAATCGTATTGTTGAAAGACGCGTGGATATGGGCGATGCCGTCCGTTACACTGCGTTTTACTTTCTTGCTTGAGCTTGGTCCAGCCATAGTTCTTTCTCGGTAAATCCAGTCAATTACTTGCGAATCGGACGACGGGGTCCCTTACGCGTGCGGGCATTGGTTTTTGTACGTTGTCCACGTAACGGCAAACCACGACGATGACGTATGCCACGATAGCAACCAAGATCCATCAAGCGCTTGATATTCATCGATACATCACGGCGCAGGTCACCTTCCACGGAAAACTTGGCGACCTCGTTACGCAGGCCTTCCACCTCGGCTTCGCTGAGATCACGAATCTTCGCGTCCGGCGATATGCCTGCCGATTTGCAAATCTCGTAGGCTCTGGTTCTGCCGATACCGTAAATTGAGGTCAGTGCCACCCATGCATGTTTTTGCACCGGGATATTGATGCCAGCGATGCGGGCCATACTAAGTCTCCCCGAGACGTAAAAAGCCGGACATTTTACGATGCCAGACTATAATGTTCAATGGACCAAGCGAAAAAATTATCCTTGGCGCTGCTTATGGCGCTGATCGGATGAGCAAATCACCCTGACCACACCATTACGTTTGATGACTTTGCAGTTCCTGCAGATCTTTTTTACAGAAGCGCGAACTTTCATGGGTCAAATCCTATTTATTGATACCGAATTCAAACTAGCGTTTTGAATGCTTGCCTTTTAAATTGGCTTTTTTCATCAGGCTGTCGTACTGATTGCTCATCATGTGTGCCTGCGCCTGCGAGACAAAATCCATGATAACGACCACGATGATCAGCAACGATGTGCCACCAAAGTAAAAAGGCACATTCCACCAGAGAATCAAAAATTCCGGCAGCAAGCAGACCAGCGTGATATAAATCGCACCAAACAGCGTCAGCCTGGTCAGAACGCCGTCAATGTATTGCGCCGTCTTGTCACCCGGGCGGATACCCGGAATAAATGCTCCGGACCGCTTGAGATTGTCAGCCGTTTCTTTGGCATTGAAAACCAGCGAGGTGTAGAAAAAGCAAAAGAACACAATCGCTGTAGCATAAAGAATCACGTATATCGGCTGTCCGGGCTGCAACGTGGACACGATATTCTGCAACCAGCCAGCGTTGCTGGCACTCCACGCAAAATCACCCAACGTTGCAGGAAACAAAATAATACTGGAGGCAAATATCGGCGGTATAACGCCGGCCATATTCAGTTTCAGCGGTAAATGACTGCTTTGTGCCGCGTAGAGCTTTCGCCCCTGTTGGCGCTTGGCGTAATTGACGGTTATTCGCCTTTGCCCGCGTTCAACATAAATAACAAATGCCGTGACAGCGATTATCAACGCAAACAGCACGATAACCACCAAAGCCGATAACTCACCGGTTCTGACCAGCTCAAGCGTTCCACCGATCGCTTGCGGCAGACCCGCGACGATACCGGCGAAAATCAATATCGAAATACCATTGCCGATACCGCGCTCGGTTACCTGCTCACCAAGCCACATCAGGAACAAGGTGCCTGTCACCAGCGTAATGGCGCCGGTCAGCACAAATGCCGGTCCGGTGAAGAACGCCAGCGGCTGTCCACCCGCCGACTGCCCCTGCAGGGCGATCGTAACCCCGACAGCCTGGACAGTAGCCAGCACCAGGGTGCCGTAACGGGTATACTTGGTGATCTTCTTGCGACCGCTCTCACCTTCCTTGCGTAACTGCTCCAGACTGGGGATGACGTGCGTCATCATCTGCATGATGATTGATGCCGAGATATAAGGCATCACCCCAAGAGCGAAAATTGACATCCGTGACAGCGCACCACCTCCGAACATGTTGAACATGTCAAGAATGCCGCCACGCTGCTGATCGAACAGTGCCGACATAACCCGCGGGTCAACGCCGGGAATCGTTATGTGCGCACCAACACGGAATATAAAGATGGCAAACAGAACGAAGAAAATCCGTTGGCGTAGTTCAACTGATTTTCCGAGACCGCCA
>JAGRHW010000396.1:0-900 GCA_020444765.1 Gammaproteobacteria bacterium
GTGAAAGGGCGGTGTCCTAGGCCTCTAGACGAAGGGGACGCTGTTTCCGGCAAGATTACAGACTATCCCCTGCAATCTTGAAGGCGCGTATTTTAACGGAGCCGCCCGGCATGTCAACTATTAAGTGTCGATCCAGGCTAAAGATGGGCCACGCAGTTGCGGCCCTGCCGCTTGGCTTCAAGCAGCGCGCTGTCGGCGCGCAGGAAAAGACTTTCGGCTGTATCCGTTTCACGCAACTCGGTAACGCCGATACTGGTGCTGAGCATCATTCGCACATTGCTGTACTGATGGCAACGCTCGATACTGAGCCGGACACGCTCGGCCAGTTCCAGTGCACCGCTGAGCCCGGTGTTGCTGAGGGAGATCACAAATTCATCGCCGCCGTAGCGGAACACCAGATCCGAATCACGCACGCAGTCGCGCAAAACCGTGGCAAAGGATTGCAATACATCGTCACCGACCTGATGGCCATGAACGTCGTTAATCGACTTGAATTTATCAACATCGAGCACCAGCAGGGACAGAGGCGTGGAAAAACGTCTCGCCAGCGCGATCTCACGCGGCAGCGCCTTATCCATTGCGCCGCGATTGTTTACGCTGGTCAGCGGGTCGCGGTAGGCCGATTGCATCGCGGTAAAATACATCGACGAATTGCGCAGCGGATAGGCAAGCGTCGAAATCAGCTTTTCCAGTTCGCGGATTTCCCGGGCCTGAAAAGCCTGGGAACGGCTGATTTTCACCTCGCCGAGACTGACGTCGGCAATGCTGATTTCGTAGGCCAGCGAATGCACGCCCTCGTCACCGAACGATACGCTAAAATCGAATTGTTCATTGACATACTCAATGCCCGTACTGGGGACGAATTTTTGCGATTCCACAAAAAAACTTTCGATCAGCAAT
>JAGRHW010000396.1:910-3616 GCA_020444765.1 Gammaproteobacteria bacterium
CGAGCGCTTTGAATAATTTTTCTGACAGTTCGAGGTAACGCATCTGCAAATCGACGCGTTGGCGATGCAGGGCATGATTACTCACTACGCCGTTCTCCGCGAAACCGGTCGTGGATGAAATTGAATGATCGTTGTACATCTATTCTTCCCGGACTAATTCATTATGAAACAAAACCAGCAATTCATGTTCCATGGATTGAAGAATAGTCGGGTTTTTCGATTATCTTTTAAAGATTTCGAAATTTCTCACAATTTTACCGGGACGACATCCTCTTCCCACCCCACATAAGTCACATAACCGATTGGTTTTCAAATACTTTATCTCTCTTCCAACACAGCCTCAAATCCGTAATTTCTGCATGGGTAAAGAGCAAGGCTCTGGGCGGAAAAGCTGTCATGACAGACCGGATTTGCGGCACGGGTAAATCGGTGCAACTAGCCGCTGAAGGTGTTGAAAACAATCAGCAGAACCACGACAAACAGTGTGATTCCAAACAGGGAGGCCGGCAAGAAGCTGCTTTTAAAGGATTTTTCAGGTTCCGGATTGAGCGCCTTTAACCAGTCCCGACGCAAACGCGTCAGTGCAGCGTCTTCTTCCTGGGGATGGCTGCGTTGTTCGGCAAACGGGATTTTGACGGTGGATTCCTGACGTTCATCCACTTGCTCACGGGCATCAAGAAAGCTTTTCCAGCCAAAGTCGGTATCGAGGTTGAGCAATTCCTCGGGGATCAGTTCCGGCACCTGGGTGATAGGCTCCCAGACGGCGCCATCCTTGCTGACCCGATCGCTGTTCTTGATGCGGCCAAGCAACAGGTAGCGGTGGATAGTTTGTCGGGAATAAGGCCCCTGAAGACGCGCTCCCCGCTTGGTGTACCATTTATCGTCATCCAGGACCATGTGTTTGTTCCAGATTCAGGATCAGTCAGCGTCAATCATCCGGTTGCGTCCAGTCTGACAGGCGCGCCCGCAGCCGCACCAGGGCCTGGCCGTGAATCTGACAGACGCGAGATTCGCTGACACCGAGAATTTCGCCGATCTCGCGCAGATTGAGGTCTTCATCGTAATACAATGACATGACCAGACACTCGCGCTCCGGCAGCCCCTTGATACATTTGGCCAGGGCTTCCTGAAAACTCTCGTTTTCCATGCTTTCCATCGGTGTGACCTCGTCGCTTTTCGGCATCGAGATCGGTTCACCGGATTGTTCGTCCGGTTGATCAAAACTGAAAATATGGGCGGTCGTGCTTTCGGTAAGAATCTGATGATAGGCGCTCAGGGATATGCCAAGCTCTTCGGCAATCTCCTTGTCGCTGGCGTCACGGCCGGATTGTTGTTCAAAGCGACGCAGCACTTCGGCCGCCTCGCGGGATTTGCGATGCACCGATCTCGGCGTCCAGTCTGAACGTCTTATTTCATCAAGCATGGCACCACGCACACGAATCCCGGCATAGGTTTCAAAACTCGCGCCTTGTGACGGATCGTAGTTTCTGGCTGCATCGAGCAAACCGATCATACCGGCCTGAATCAGGTCTTCGGCCTGAACGCTGGGCGGCAAACGGTTCATCAGGTGAAAGGCGATCCGCTTGACCAGCTTGGCGTTGGCGACAACCAGGTCTTCATGGTCAAGGTTCTCGATGGAGTTGTACATGGCGTGTGCATTCATTCGTCAATCACCTGACTTTATTTGATATTTTCAACAGTCTTTCTACAAAAAACTCCAGATGACCATCGGGATTATCCGGCTTCGGCCATCGGTTTACCCTGGATGCGAGTTTTTTGAATGCGAGAGCCGCCCTGCTCCGCGGATAGCTGCTTACCACAGCGCTTTGTTCTCTGACGGATTTTTGTAGATGGGCATCGAGCGGGATGCTGCCGCTGAAGTCGAGCAGAACATCCAGCTCCTGATCAGCGATTCTGGCAAGCTTGTTATACAACTCCAGTCCCTGCTGTGAGGATTCGATCTTGTTGGCCACCACGCGGAATCTTTGCACGCCGTGCTCCTGATTCAACACCCGGATCGTCGCATAGGCATCGCTGATCGAGGTCGGCTCGTCGCAAACGACAACCATGACCTCCTTGGAGGCTTCGCAAAACGTCAACATGCTGGGGGTAATACCCGCGGCTGTATCTATAATCAGGGTATCTATATCATAAGGCAAGGTACTGAAGGCGTTGACCAGGGCTGCATTTTCAGCGCTGCTGAGCTTGGCCATTTTGCTGATACCGCTGGCAGCCGGGACTATCTTGATGCCCCCGGGGCCGTCAAGGATTATATCCTGGAGCTGTTTCTCTTCGTGGATAACATGAGACAGATTGTGCTCGGCCTTCAGATTCAACAATACGTCGATATTGGCCATGCCCAGATTGGCATCCATCAGCAATACCCGATGCCTCTCTTCGGCAAGCGCTATTGCCAGATTGACCGCCAGTGACGATTTACCAACGCCACCCTTGCCTCCGGCAATCGCGATGACCTGCACCGGCGAGCCGGTAAATTCGTCACGATCGAACGGGATCGGTTCGTAAATCGCTGCTTCGGGACCAATCATATCAGGATGCCCCCGGCACCATGTATTGTAATAATTACTTTCATAATTCTCTTGGTTCTCACTACCCACACTGGTCAGCTTATCGACGCATGACTTTTTTGTGGCTTTCCTCGGACTATCACTCTATTAACGTCATTTGTGACGGATTCTTCAAAAA
>JAGRHW010000397.1 GCA_020444765.1 Gammaproteobacteria bacterium
TAATTGCCCGGTGCCACGTAAGGTGTCGCTGTTAACGAGCAGCGGCACGTTGATTTCCGTATAGCCATGTTCTTCGGTGTGCACATCCAGCATAAACTGCGCAAGTGCCCGGTGCAGACGGGCGATCTCGGCGCGCATCACGACAAAGCGCGAGCCAGTCAGTTTAGCGCCGGCCTCGAAATCCATCACGCCGGCGGCGGCGCAAAGATCCACATGATCGCGCACCGGAAAATCAAAGTCGCGCGGCTTGCCGAAGCGTCTGACTTCGACGTTCTCGGTGTCATCCTTGCCGGTCGGCACCGAGTCGTCCAGCAGGTTCGGAACGCCGGCGAGCAGATCGTTGAGGGTGGACTGCAGCGCGCTAAGATCCGTTTCGGCGGACTTCAACCGATCGCCCAGGTTCGCCACCTTATCCAGCAGCGGTTGAATATCCTCACCCCTGGCCTTGGCCTGGCCGACTTCCTTTGCGCTGGCATTACGCTCGGTTTGCAATTCCTGGGTTTCCGACTGCAGGATGCGGCGCTTCGATTCAAGCTGCTCGAATTGTTCGGTATCCAGTTTGAAACCGCGCCGGGCCAGATTTTCTGCGACGGCGGATAAATCGTTACGCAATAACTTGGGGTCGAGCATGTGAGACGGTGTCCTTGATAAAAACCTTAAAAGAAACGTTAGGGTAGCTGTTTGGCGAGCAACACCCCGATCCAGACGGCCAGCAGGCAGAGCAGGATATTCAGCCCGATATTCGCCAGCGCCTTGATCATATGACCATTATAAAGCAGGTTCAGCGTCTCTAGCGAGAACGTCGAAAAAGTTGTCAAGGCGCCCAGAAAACCGACCTGAATGGCTAGTCTCAGCTCGCCTTCGAGCGTGGTTCGCTGAAAAATCCAGGTCGCGAAGACACCCAGCAGAAAAGAACCGGCGATATTGACAAACAGCGTCGCCAGCGGAAACGTCGGCGCATAGGCCGCCAGCCAGCGCACCGCGCCATACCGGGCCATCGCGCCAAAAAAACCACCGATGCCAACAAGAATAAATTGCAAAACCCACCCCTGGCTGAAACCACGTTTCCCCAAGTATAGACACACAGGCGCCCCCGGGCGAAAAATCACGCGGCCGGACGGCACAGGCTTTGCAGAGATGACTAAACCCTGCAAAACCTGACGAAGACTGGTTAAAACCGTGCGAAATTTATTGTTACGACCGCTTTTGCTGCTGTTCTGTCTGACGCTGACTGGTCTCGCTACGGCGGGCAAACTCTATCAATGGGTCGATGCCGACGGCGTGATTACCTATTCGCCGGAACCGCCGCCCAAAGGCGAGACCGACAGCTACGAGGAAATCAGCAAGCAACTCGAAGCCAAAGCAATCGAGCCTGCTCAATCGCCAAACTCAACAACGCGGGCAGTGCTGCCCGAAAAGCCGGCTGCCCCGGCGAACGGGCAAGTGTTAAACAAACAGGAAACAAAACTCGAGCGCCGTTTGCGTCTTGCGCCAACCCCTGAAGATTTACCAAAACCGGCCACTCCGGCGGTCATGTCCGACAAACCAATCGATCACGACCGCATCCGCACGCAGCGCAAATGCAAGGATCTGGAAAACCGCATTTCCGCGCTGGAGTCTCGTGTTCCGGCCGTGGAAAATATCGAAGACCTGAATCAGACGATTCTCTTGCTGGCTCGCTATCAAAGGAGCCATACCCGGTTCTGCCTGAAGGCGTCTCAGGAATAAGCCAGCTCCGGAGAGAGCTTGGCGGTATCCGGCAAACCACTGAAACGGTGGCCGCGCAACAGGCAGTACTTGATCCATTTGTATAAAAAGCGGTTCAGAATCCAGCCTTCATCGAGATCCCTGACACGCCGCTGTTCATGACGTTTACCGTGAATCAGGCCGCTCATCGCCTCCGCGGTGCGGGCGTCATGGTAGATGCGGATCACCAGATCCGGTTCGCTGGTCTTACCGCTGCCGCGGGAAAAATTGTAAGTGAGTTTGAGCGTCGTGGTGTACTTGCAGCGTTCGAGTATTTCCAGGCGCAGATCCACGCAACCCTGCTGAGTGGACACGTAGCAATCCTCGTCCAGATCCTTCAAGCGCGGAATCAACAACCGCATCAGCAAATAATTGGATTCGTAGAGTTCCATCAGGCGGGCCAGCCTGTTGCTGGTTCTTGGTGCTTTTAATTCCGGGAAATACATAGTTTCAACAACACGTTTTTGACCTTTCAACTTGCAGAATACAGATTCTGCGCCCACAATCGCGGCTCTGATAATCCTTATAAGGATATCAGTCAACTATAGCCTAACGATTATTATTTTACTTATATAGGCAGCGGATCATGCAGTTGATCAAACATTTTGTAGATATTTCGATCAGGGACATCGACCAGGTCGGGGGCAAAAACGCGTCTCTCGGCGAAATGTACGGTTCGCTCTCCGGCCTTGGTATCAAGGTACCTAACGGTTTTGCCGTCACCGCCGATGCCTATCGCTATTTTCTCGATCACAATAACCTCAACGAGCTGATCGAACAGCAACTGCGTGGACTTGACTTCAGCAATCTGGATGCCCTGACCTATGCCGGCGGTAAAATCCGCGCCGGCATCATACACAGCCAGATGCCGGAAGACCTCGGCAACGCAATCATCGAGGCCTACGAAACCCTGGAGTCCCAATACGGGCCGAAACCCGACGTTGCCGTCAGAAGTTCGGCAACCGCCGAGGATTTACCGAACGCCTCGTTTGCCGGCCAGCAGGATTCCTACCTGAATGTCGCCGGCACCCGCAACCTGATAGCGACCTGCAAACTGGTCTTCGCCTCACTGTTTACCGACCGGGCGATTTCCTACCGCGAACGCCATGGAATCAGGCACCGGGATGTGGCGATTTCCGTCGCCGTGCAAAAAATGGTCAGATCCGATCAGGCTTGTTCAGGCGTTATGTTCACCCTCGATACCGAAAGCGGCTTCCGGGATGTCGTGCTGGTGACATCGTCTTACGGTCTGGGTGAAAACGTGGTCAAGGGCGCGGTCAACCCGGACGAGTTTTATGTCTTCAAACCGACGTTGGACCAGGGTTTCAAGCCGCTGATCAAAAAACATCTTGGCAGCAAGGAAGTCAAGATGATTTACGCACCGGAGCAGCTGGCCGGCGTCTATACCAAAAACGTCCCGGTTCATGCCTCCGAGCGCCACCGATTTTCAATCAATGACGATGAAGTACTGGCGCTGGCCCGTTATGCGTCGATCATCGAAAAGCACTATTCCAAACACGCGGGCAAGCCCCGGCCGATGGATATAGAATGGGCCAAAGACGGCTATACCGGCGAGTTGTTTATCGTCCAAGCCAGACCGGAAACCGTCGAAACGCGTGTCCAGACCACGATTTATGAAACCTTCCAGCTTCGGGAACACGGCGAGGCGCTGGCCTCGGGGCGAAGTGTCGGCCGGCGTATCGCGACCGGCATATCGCGGATCATTCTCGATCCGGCGCATATGAACGATCTGAGAGACGGTGAAATCCTGATCACCGACAAAACCGACCCGGACTGGGAACCGGTCATGAAGCGGGCCGCGGCGATCGTCACCAATCGCGGCGGGCGCACCTGCC